>NZ_FUKP01000066.1:0-45354 GCF_900163825.1 Micrococcus lylae
GCCCTCAGTCCTCCTCGGAGACGAGCGAGTCCTCCCAGGCCTGGTGCAGCGCCGCGAAGCGGCCACCGGCGGCGATGAGCTCGGCGGGGGTGCCGTCCTCCACGATCTGCCCGTCGTGGACCACGAGCACGCGGTCCGCGATGTCCACGGTGGACAGGCGGTGCGCGATGATCAGCGCCGTCCGGTTGCCCAGCAGCCGCTCCAGGCCCTGCTGCACCAGCCGCTCGGAGGGCAGGTCCAGGGAGCTGGTGGCCTCGTCCAGGATCAGCACCGCCGGGTCCGCCAGGAACGCGCGGGCGAAGGACACCAGCTGACGCTGGCCCGCCGAGAGCCGGCCGCCGCGCTTGGACACATCCGTGTCATACCCCTCCGGCAGCTCCAGGATGAACTCGTGCGCACCCACCGCGCGGGCCGCGGCCTGGATCTCCTCCAGGCTGGCGTCCGGACGGCCCAGGGCGATGTTCTCCGCGATGCTCCCGGAGAACAGGAACGCCTCCTGCGTCACCATCACCACGTTGCGGCGCAGGTCCTGCTGGGACAGCTGACTGAGCTCCACCCCGTCCAGGGTCAGGGAGCCGGAGGAGAGGTCGTAGAACCGGGCGATCAGCTTCACCAGCGTGGACTTGCCCGCCCCGGTCTGCCCGACGACGGCCACCGTCTGTCCGGCGGGCACCGTCAGGTCGAAGCGGCTCAGCACCGTCTTCTCCGGGCCGTAGCCGAAGACCGCGTCCGAGAACTCGATGCGGCCGGAGGCCACGCCCTCGCCGGCCTTCGCAGCGCCCGGCAGCAGGGCGGGCTCTGCGGCCTCCACCACGGTGGGCTCCTCCTCGAGCAGGCCGGAGACCTTCTCCAGGGCGGCCGTGGCGGACTGCAGCGAGGAGTAGAACATCGCCAGCATCTCCATGGGCTGGAACACGCGGCGGCCGGCCAGCAGCAGCGCCACCAGCACGCCCACGGCCAGCTGGCCGTCCAACACGCGGAAGCCGCCCACGATCAGCATGGCCACCACGGTCATGTTGCCGATCGCCACCAGGGCGGTCTGCAGGATGCCGAAGTAGTTCAGGGACTCGACCATGTCATTGCGGTAGTCCGTGGCCAGGCGCGTGTACGTGGCGTCGTTGGCGCGCTGGCGGCGGAAGGCCTGCACGGCGCGCATGCCGGTCATGGTCTCCACGAAGTGCACGATCGACTTCGCCGAGCTCACGCGGGAGCGGCGGTACACGTCCTCCGAGGCCTTCTGGTACCAGCGCACCAGGACCAGCACCGGGACGAACGCGATGCAGAGGATGAGGAAGCCGATCGGGTCCAGGATGAGGATCGAGACGGCCGTGAACACCATGAACACCGTGCCGGAGACCAGCGAGGCGACGCCCTGGTCCAACAGCTCGCGCAGGGTCTCCAGGTCCGAGGTCTGGCGGGAGATCACGCGGCCCGAGGTGTACTTCTCGTGGAAGGACAGGGACAGGCGCTGGGTGTGCCGGAACACGCGCAGGCGCAGGTTCAGCAGCATCTGCTGGGACGCCCGGGCAGTCAGCCACAGGTAGCCGCCGAGCAGGCCGCCGGCCAGCAGTGCGGCGCCCACATAGGCGCCGCCGACCAGCAGCACGGTCGGCAGCGGGGACTGCCCGGCCTCCACGGCGCCGACCACCTGCGGCAGACCCCAGTCGATGGCCCAGGCGATGATCAGCGGCAGCGCCGCACGGGCGGCGTTGGACACGATCACCAGCACCATCACGAGCGCCAGCTGGCCCTTCACCGGGCCGGCGAGCTCGCGCAGCAGCCGCCACGAACGACGGCGGACGTGGCGGCGCTCCTCCGCCGAGTACTCGAGGATGTCCTCGGCACGGACGCCGCGGACGCGGTCCGCCACCGACGCGCCGGCGCCGTCTGCCGACGCGCCGGTGCCGCCTGCGGCCACGCCGGCCGCGCCTGCCGACGCTCCGGCCTCGCCGGCGGACGGATCCTGCACGGCCGGGCCCTGCGCGGCGTGCTTCGGGGTGCGCTCCTGCGCGGAGCGGCTCCGGATGCTCATGCGCGCGCCTCCTCGGCCTCGGCGTTGCTGATGATGTCCCGGTAGGCGGCAGAGCGTGCGAGCAGCTCCAGATGGGTGCCCACGTCCACGATCCGCCCGTCCGCCATCACGGCCACGCGGTCCGCCAGGGCCACGGTGGAGGGGCGGTGGGCCACCACCAGCGTGGTGGTGTCCGCGAGGACCTCGCGCAGGCGTTGGGTGACGGCCTCCTCGGTGCGCACGTCGAGGGCGGACAGCGGGTCGTCCAGCACGAGCACCTTGGGCTGCGCGGCGATCGCACGGGCCAGGGCCAGACGCTGGCGCTGGCCGCCGGAGAGGGACAGGCCCTCCTCACCGATCTCCGTGTCCAGGCCGTCGGGCAGGGCACGGGCGAAGCCGGCCTGGGCGGTGTCCAGGGCCATGTCCAGCAGCTGCTGGGCCTTCTCCTCGTCGGCGAGCACGTCTGCGGGGGCGCCCAGCAGCACGTTGTTGCGGACGGTGTCCGAGAAGAGCGTGGGCTCCTCGAAGGCCACGGCCACGCGGCGGCGCAGCTCCTCGAGCGGGAAGTCGCGGACGTCCGCGCCGTCCACCTCCACGCGGCCGGAGGTGGCTTCGTAGAGGCGGGGGACCAGCTGCAGCAGGGTCGACTTCCCGGAGCCGGTGGTGCCCACCAGTGCCATGGTCTCGCCGGGGATGAGTTCGAGGTCCACGCCGCGCAGCAGGGGCGCGGTGCCCTCCGCGGCGTCCGGGTAGCGGAACTCCACGTCACGGAAGGCCAGGCCCCCGGCGGACGGGGGCAGCACGGGGAGGGCGCCGGAGGGCGGGGCCATCTCGTCCGCGTCGCCGTCCAGGCGGGTGGCACCGAGGGAGGCGGCCTCCTCCGGGTCCGTGCCGGCGGGGGAGGTGATCGCGGGACGCACGGAGATGACGTCGAGGTGACGGTCGATCGCGGTCTTGGCGGACAGGGTCATGCCGAGCAGCTGGCCCACGGACTCCACGGGGCGGGCGAGCACGGCGGTCGTCGCGAAGAAGGCGGCGAGGGCGCCGACCATCATCTGGCCGGTGGCCACCAGGTACACGCCCCAGGCCAGGCCGACGCCCAGGACGACCTCGGGCAGGGCCACCACCATCGCCACGAAGGAGGCGAGCAGGCCGGCCTTGCGGACCTCGGTGTCCTGCAGGGTGGACGCCTGGGTGCGAAAGCCCTCCAGGGCGGTGGTGCCGCGGCCGAAGGCCTTCAGGATGCGGATGCCGTGGACGGACTCCTCCACGGTGGTGGCGAGGTCGCCGGCCTGGTCCTGGGACAGGCGGGAGACGGTGCGGAAGTCGTTGCGGAAGGAGAAGGACCGGATGATGATCGGCACGGCCGCCACCAGGTACAGGAGCGCGAGCTGCCAGGAGAGCGTGAAGAGCAGGGCCACGCCCACCACGATCACCAGCGAGTCCACCACGAACATCACCGAGCCGAACGCGATCCAGCGGCGCACCAGGCCCAGGTCCGCCTGCGCGCGGGAGAGCAGCTGGCCGGAGGGCCAGGCGTCGTGGAAGGCGACGGGCAGGCGCTGCAGACGGCGGTAGAGGCCGATGCGTGCCCGGTTCTCCACGTCCGAGGCCGGCGGCAGGATGAACACGCGGCGCAGCCACACGAACAGCGCCTCGGCCAGGCCGAGGACGAGCAGGACCACGCCGGCCCACACCACGGAGGAACGCCCGCCCGAGCCGTCGGCGGAGAACACGTTGTTCACCAGGACCTGGATGACCTGGGGGATGGCGAGGGCGGCGAGCCCGGAGAGCAGGGCGGCCAGCAGCCCGCACACCCAGCGCCAGAGGACGCCGTCGAGGTACGGCCGCAGGCCCTGCACGGACTCCCGCAGTGTGCGGGGGGTGGGGGCGGCGCTGGGAGACACCCGAGAAGTCTACGGGACGGCGCCCGACGGATGGCCTGCGTCCCGACGACGGCCGCGCACCGCCGCCTGTCCGCGCGCCTCAGGCGCGGGGGACCAGGTCCAGGACGACGGCCTCGGGGCGGCAGGCCACCCGGACCGGCATGGCCGGGGCCGCGCCGATGCCGGCGGAGACCTCGAGCGGGACGGTGCGGCCGGCGGCCGTCCAGGAGGACAGCCCGGAGGCCTGCGCGCGCGGCAGGTCGCAGTTCGTCACCAGTGCCCCGTAGAACGGCAGGCACACCTGGCCGCCGTGGGTGTGGCCTGCCAGGACGAGGTCGGCGCCGTCGGCCACCATCGCGTCCAGGACACGGCGGTAGGGGGCGTGGGTGACGCCGAGGGTGAGGATCTGCTCGCGCGGTGCTCGTGTGGGGGCGGTGAAGCCGCGCCAGTCGTCGAAGCCCAGGTGCGGGTCGTCGGTGCCGCCGGCCAGGATCTCGACGGCGGCGCCGTCGCCTCCGGCGGTGAGGGTCGCCGAGCGGTTGGTCAGATCCACCCAGCCGCGGGACCGGAACGCCCGGAACAGGTCCTCGGTCTGCAGGCGGCGGGGCTGGTGCTTCAGCGGCTTCGACGGTCCGGCGAAGTAGCGGAACGGGTTGGCCGGCTTCGGGGCGAAGTAGTCGTTGGAGCCGGGCACGAAGACGCCGGGGACGTCCAGCAGCCGGCCGAGGGCGTCGAGCAGCGGCGCGATCGAGTGGTCCGAGGCGATGTTGTCTCCCGTGTTGACCACGAGGTCCGGTTCGAGGTCCGCGAGTGTCTGCAGCCAGGCCAGCTTGCGCCGGTGGAACGGCAGCAGGTGGATGTCGGACAGGTGCAGCACCCGCAGGGGCGCCGCGTCCGCCGGCAGGGCGGGGACGGTGTGGCGGCTGATCCGGTAGGCGCTGGCCTCGGCCAGGCCCCAGGCCGCGCCCGCCGCACCCAGGCCGGCCGCGGCCGCACCGGCCGTCAGGGCGGCGCGCACGGGACGGGACGGGGCCATCGGCTCAGTCCTCCGACGAGTAGGGCTGCGGACCCGGGCGGTCGATGTCCTCGAAGTAGAAGTCCTTGCCGTGCGGGTGGCTGCCCTCGGTGCCGTAGTCGGAGAACCGCGGGCCGTCCCATTCCGGCAGCTTCCCGGCCTCGTACTCGCTGTGTTCGTTGGCCTGCTCCATGTAGTCCAGCCACATGGGGCCTGAGATCTCGGTGCCGTAGAAGTTGTTGCGCTTGATGCCGTTGATGGTCTCGCCGGCGAGGGTCTTCTGGTTGGTCCAGCGGCCCACCCACGAGGCGGTGGTCAGCTTGTCCGTGTAGCCCACGAACCAGGTCGAGGACATGTTGTTGTTGGTGCCGGTCTTGCCGGCGGCCGGGAAGGGCCGGTCCTCATCCGAGAAGATGTTCTTGTCCGTGATGGCCTGCAGGATCGGCGAGATCTGGTGCACGTCGTCCTTGTCCAGGACCTGCTTGCAGTCCGGTTCCGGCACGGGGTACTCGTTGCCGGCGGTGTCGGTGACCTCGAGCAGGGCGCGCGGCTCGCAGTACAGGCCCTCGGCGGCGATCGCGTTGTAGGCACGGGCCAGGGACATCGGGGCCATGGAGTCCGCGCCGAGCACGAAGGAGGGGTTGTCCGGGGAGATGGGGAGGCTGTCCACGGCGCGGCGCAGGCCGAGCTCGGTCATCAGCGAGGTGATGTCGCAGAGGTCCAGATGGTAGGCGGCGGCGACGGTCGGGGTGTTGACGGACCAGAACAGGCCCTCGTCGATGCGGTCGCGCTTCTTGAGCCCGCCGATCACGTTGTTGATGTCCCAGGTGGAGCCGTTCTGCACCACGTAGCCGCCGTCGCGGCAGGAGGCGGCGAAGCGGGTGCCGGTCGGGTAGGTGTCCACGCTGGCGTCCACGGTGTCGATCAACTTGCCGCCGTTGCGCATCCAGGTGAGGGCCACGAACGGCTTCAGGGTCGAGCCGCTCTGGAAGCCCTCACCGCCGCCCCATTCCTTGTCCACGTTGAAGTTCAGGATGGTCTTGCCCTTCTCGTTCTCCTGCAGGGAGTAGTCGGTGTTCTGGGCCATGACCTTGATGTCGCCGGTGCCCGGCTCGAGGGAGAGCAGGGAGGCGCCGACGCCGTCGGACTCGTCGTTGGGGACCTGTCCGGCGATGGATTTCTGGGCCTCCTCCTGGAGCTTGGAGTCCATTGTGGTGCGGATGGTGAGGCCGCCGCGGTCCAGCAGGGCCTGACGGGACTTCACGTCCGGGCCGAAGGCCGGGTTGGCCAGGACCTGGCGCTCGACGTAGTCGCAGAAGTACTTGCCGAAGTCGGCGGCCAGGCATCCGGTCGGCGGGGCCTCCATCACCACGTCGAGGGGCTGCTCGACGGCGTGGTCGTACTCCTCCTGGGTGATCTTGTCGTTGCGCAGCATGGCACGGAGCACGGTGTTGCGGCGCTTCTTGGTGCCCTCCGGATTGCGGACGGGGTGGTAGCCGGTGGGGGACTGCACCATGCCGGCGAGGGTCGCGGACTCCCAGATCTCCAGGTCCTTCGCGGACTTGCCGAAGACGTACTGGGCGGCGGCCTCGACGCCGTAGGCGCGGCCAGAGAAGAGGACGAGGTTGAGGTAGCCGTTGAGGATCTCGTCCTTGGTCATCTGCTCCTCGACCGCGATCGCGAGCTTCATCTCCTTGACCTTGTCCGAGACCTTCTTCTTGCCGGACAGGGTGAGGCGCGAGTCGCCGCGCAGGACCTGCGCGTTGATGAGCATGTTGTTGACGTACTGCTGCGTCAGGGTGGAGGCGCCCTGCGTGGAGTCTGAGGTCGCGTTGTTGACCATGGCGCGGGCGAGGCCGCGGGCGTCCACGCCGTCGTGCGAGTAGAAGCGCTCGTCCTCGATGGACACGATCGCGTCCTTCATGGACTGGGCGATCTCGTCGAACGGGACCGGCGTGCGGTTCTCCTCGTAGAAGTTGGCGATGAGCTTGCCGTCCGCGGTCACGATCTTGGACGGCACCGCGACCGGCTCGTCCGGCAGCTCGTCCGGCAGGTCGTTCAGCATCGCGGAGCCGGCGTTGGCGCCGGCGCCCACGAACGCGGCTCCGGGCAGCAACAGGCCGGCCACGATCAGGCCCGCCAGGGCGGAGAGGCCGAGGAACCTCAGCATGCGGCCGACGGGCGTGACGGAGTCAGAGGAGGGGGACTTGCGCGGCGCCATGCCCGGAAGTGTACCGGGGCCGCCTGGAAGGGGAGGGCAGGAGGCGGTCCCCGTGGGTAGGGTGGCCCCATGACCGAGCAGACTCGTTGGGAATACGCCACCGTCCCCCTCCTGATCCACGCGACCAAGCAGATCCTCGACCAGTGGGGCGAGGACGGCTGGGAGCTGGTCACCGTGATCCCGGGCCCCGAGGGCGCGAATCCGGTGGCCTACCTCAAGCGTCCGAAGGGGGCCTGACCCATGGCCGCCGCACAGGCCTCCGGCTGGGGCGAGGGAGCTGTCGCCTCCCGCCTGGCCGAGCTGGGGATCGAGCGTCCGGACGTCGCGTCGGCGGTGGGCAGCTACCTGCCCGCACTGCAGGACGGCGACCTCGTCATGACCTCCGGGCAGCTGCCCTTCGTCTCCGGCTCCCTCGAGACCACCGGCAAGGTCGGTGCGGAGGTGGACCCGGATACCGCGAACGCCCTGGCCCGCACCGCCGCGATCAACGCCGTTGCCGCCGTGCATGCGATCGTCGGGGACCTGGACCGCGTCGAGCGCGTGGTGAAGGTCACCGGCTTCGTGTCCTCGGCCCCGGACTTCACCGCCCAGCCGGCCGTGGTCAACGGCGCCTCGGACGTGCTCGCCGAGATCTTCGGTGAGGCCGGCCGCCACGCCCGCTCCGCCGTCGGCGTGGCCGTGCTGCCGCTCGATGCCCCCGTCGAGGTGGAGATCACCGTCCGTGTCCGCTGACGGCGCCTCCGTCCCGCCCCCGGTCTCCGTGTCCGCCATGGCGTCCTCCGGTCCCGGGGCGACGGCACAGGCGTCCGCCCGCGCCGCGTCCCTGCGCGCCCATCCCGCGAACCGCCGCCCGGCCGCCCCGGTCGGCCACGTGCGTCCGGCGCCGCAGCGGCGGGTCGCGCCCGCGCTCATACCGGTGCCGCGGAGCGAGGAGGAGGCGGCCCGGCAGTGGGCCGCCCAGGACCACCGTCACGTGCGTCCTGCCCGTCGGGCCGCCGCCGTCGCGGTGGTCAGGGATGGGCCGCAGGGCCCGGAGCTGCTGCTGCGTCATCGTCCGGGCCAGACGCCGCTGGGCGTCGTCGGGCTGCCCGGCGGGTCACTGACCGACCAGGACGCGGAGGCCTGCACCTGGTACGGGCCCTCGCCCCGGGCGTGGGCCCGTCGACTCGGCATGGCCGACCTGCGCAGTGCGCGGCAGCACGTGGTGGCCGCCGTCCGGGAGCTCTTCGAGGAGACCGGCCTGCTGCTGGTGGGGGAGCGTGAAGGGGACGTGGTCATGGACCCGGCCACCCCGCTGTGGGAGGAGGCCCGCACGTCTCTGGAGTCCGAGGGGTTCGGCCTGCCCGCCCAGCTCCAGCGGCGCGGACTGGGGCTGCGCACCGACCTGCTGCGCCCCGTGGGCCGTTGGATCTCCCCGGACTTCCGTCACCGCCGCTTCGATGCGGTGGTCTTCGCCGCCGCCGTCCCGGCGGGACAGCAGGCCACCGTCCGACCCGCGACGGGGCGGAGCGAGGAGGTCGCCGGGCTGCACGCCTGGGTGCCCGCGGCGTCCCTGATCGAGGGGCCCGTGGCCCTGCCCGGGCCGCCGGGGTGGCTGGGGGAGTCGGGCGTGGTGGAGGCCTGCGAGGTCACTGCACCGCCGACCCTGATGCTCGCCCACCGGCTCGCGGAGGCCGGCTCCGCGGTCGCGTTCCTGCTCGGCCTCGCCGACGGGGCGGCGGACCGGCCCCTGCCGTGTTGGCGCATGGCTCCCGCCGGGGAGGACGCCGGTCGCCTCTGGATGCGCCCCACCACGGACTGAGCCCGATCCCGTGACAGGGCCGTCCCCACGTCCGGCACGAGGCCGAAACGACGACGGGCCGCTCACCCTGTCAGGTGAGCGGCCCGTCGTCGTGGGTCAGGGGTGCGTCAGCGTGAACGCTGGCGCAGGCGCTGGAGGTCGAGGACGACCACCGCGCGGTTCTCCAGGCGGATCCAGCCGCGGTGCACGAACTCGGCGAGGGCCTTGTTCACCGTCTCGCGGGAGGCGCCGACCAGCTGGGCCAGCTCCTCCTGGGTGAGGTCGTGGGCCACGAGCAGGCCGTCGGCGGCCGGGCGGCCGAAACGGTCGGCCAGGTCCAGCAGGGCCTTGGCCACACGGCCCGGGACGTCGGAGAACACGAGGTCCGCGAGGGATTCGTTGGTCTTGGACAGGCGCTGGGCGAGGGCCTGGAGCAGCTGCAGGGAGACGTCCGGGGAGGAGGCGATCGCGCGGCGCAGGTTCTCGTGGCGCAGGCCGGCCAGGCGGGTGGCGGACACCGCGGTGGCGGTGGCCGAGCGCGGAGCAGGGTTGAACAGGGCCATCTCACCGAAGATCTCGCCGGGGCCGAGGACGGCCACCAGGTTCTCGCGGCCGTCCGAGGCGGTGCGGCCGAGCTTGATCTTGCCGGACATGATCACGTACAGCTGATCGCCCTGGTCGCCCTCGTGGAAAGCGGAGGCGCCGCGGGAGAGCTCCACCTCCGTCAGCTCAGAGGTCAGGGTCGCGAACACCTCGTCGTCCAGGTGCGCGAACAGGGGTGCCTTGCGAAGAACCTCGAGATCCATCGTACGGTGAGTCCTCTCAGTGATCACCCCCTGAAACGAGGGTGGACCGGTCATGTTCGGGCTGGGCACCATTGTGCCGCATCGCACACGATCCTGCCGCTACCCTGACAGCCAGGGCAAGTGGCGCCCCGCGCGTTGGTGGCCGATCTGTTCCCCGCCGTCCTCTGTGACAGCTCGCAGGCCGCCGCTGCGGCACTGCCCCTCCCGTCCCTCGGCCTGGTGAGCCGGAAAGGAAGCGACTGCATGCTCTTCGGAGTGACCTGGCTCGACGTGGTCCTGGTCGTCCTGCTGATCGTGGCCCTCGTCAAGGGCTACCACCGCGGCCTGTGGGTCGTGCTGGGCACGATGCTGGGCACGGTGGCGGGGGCGATCGGCGGGTTCTACCTGATCCCGTTCGTCGCTCGATGGGTCTCCGAGCCCACGCTCCGTGTGGTCGTGCTGGTCGTGGCCACCGTCCTGCTGATCTGGGCGGGCCAGCACATCGGAGTCGCCGTCGGGCGCAGAGTGCGCCTGCACGTGAACCTCCCTGCGCTGCGGCGCGCGGACCGGGTCCTCGGCTCCGTCGCCGCCCTGGCGGTCACGGTGCTGATCCTCGGTCTGATCTCCCTGTCCCTGAACTCGCTCGGCATGGCGCCGGTGACGAAGGAGATCAACCGCTCCGCCGTCCTCACCGTCACGGACCGGGTCATGCCGGACGGCAGTCAGCGCTTCCTGGCCGAGTCCCGTGCGGCCATCGCGGGCCTCGGCGTGATCCCGGAGATCGACACCCCCGTGAAGGAGGTCGCCGCTGAGCCCGAAGCCGCTCCGTCCGCGACCCTCGAGGTGCCGGAGACGGAGGACGCGCAGGTCCAGGACTCCGTGGTGCGGCTGTCCGGCTTCGCCGAGCAGTGCGCCCAGACCCAGAACGGCACGGGCGTGGTCGTGGCCAAAGACCGGATCCTGACCAATGCACATGTGGTGGCCGGCGTGGCGGAGCCGATCGTCGAGACGCAGGACCGCCAGGTGTTCCCGGGTCGGGTGGTGCACATCGATCCGGCCCGAGACCTCGCCGTGGTGGCCGTGGACGGTGCGGACCTGCCGGTCGCCCGCCACGGTGCCGACCTGGAGGACGGTGCGGCCGCCCTCGCCCTCGGCTTCCCGGCCGGCGGCCCCTACGAGGCCACCCCCGCCCGGGTGCAGGCCCGCGGAGAGCTGCTCATCAGCGACATCTACGGGCGGGAGGACTCGACCGTGGACATCTACCAGCTGAACGCGGACATCGAGCCGGGCAACTCCGGAGGTCCGCTCGTGACCGAGGACGGCACGGTGGCGGGGCTGGTGTTCGCCCGGGCCCCGGGATCCTCGACCATCGGGTATGCGATCGCCGGCGACGAGTTCGAGCGGCTCCTGGAGGACGTCGAGAACCTGGAGGTTCCCGTCCAGACCGGGGAGTGCATCCCCGGAGGATGACCCGCCGAGTGCCCGCCTGACCCCGTAGGGTGATGCAGGTCACTATGATGTGCCATGCTGTCCTCCGATGGGGGCAGACACGTCCATCATTCGCACTCGTTTCTTCGGAGGTACTCCATGACCACCGCAACCACTGCGGCCGGCGCGGTGCCGAAGCGCTCTCGTGAGGAGTTCGGCGGACGCTGGGCGTTCATCCTCGCGGCGATCGGCTCCGCCGTCGGACTCGGCAACATCTGGCGTTTCCCCTACGCCGCCTATGAGAACGGTGGCGGCGCCTTCGTCATCCCCTACCTGGTCGCGCTGCTCACCGCAGGCATCCCGATCCTGTTCTTCGACTATGCGATCGGCCACCGCTTCCGCGGCGCCCCGCCCCTGGCCTTCCGCCGCCTGCACCGCGGCGCCGAGTGGATCGGCTGGTTCCAGGTCTTCATCTGCTTCGTGATCGCCGTCTACTACGCGGCCATCATCGCCTGGGCGATCATGTACACGTGGTTCTCCACGGACCACGCGTGGGGCGAGGACCCGGAGGGCTTCTTCTTCGGCACCCACCTGCAGGTGTCCGAGAACCCGATGCCGTCCTTCGACTTCGTCTCGGCCGTCTTCTGGCCGATGCTGATCGTCTGGGTGATCTGCATCCTCTGCATGGGCTTCGGCGTCCGCAAGGGCATCGCCGCCGTCTCCATGGTCGGCATGCCGCTGCTCATCGTCATGTTCATCGTGCTCGTCGTGGTGGCCCTGACCCTGCCGGGTTCCATCGTGGGGCTGAACGCCTTCTTCACCCCGAACTGGTCCGCGCTGCTCGAGCCGGGCGTCTGGATCGCCGCCTACGGCCAGATCTTCTTCTCCCTGTCCGTGGGCTTCGGCATCATGATCACCTACTCGTCCTACCTGAAGCGCCGCACCAACCTCACCGGCTCCGGCCTGGTGGTGGGCTTCTCCAACTCCGGCTTCGAGGTCCTCGCCGGCATCGGCGTGTTCTCCGCCCTCGGCTTCATGGCCCAGGCCTCCGGCAAGCAGGTGACCGACGTCGTCACCGACGGCATCGGCCTGGCCTTCATCGCGTTCCCGACGCTGATCTCCCAGGCCCCGATGGGTGCCCTGATCGGCGTCCTGTTCTTCGGCTCCCTGGTGATCGCCGGCTTCACCTCCCTGATCTCGATCCTGGAGGTCGTGGTGGCCGCCGTGAAGGACAAGCTGGGCCTCGGCCGCTGGGCCGCGGTGCTCATCGTGGTCGGCGGCTGCGCCGTCATCTCGATGCTGCTGTTCTCCACCACGTCCGGCGTGCAGCTGCTGGACACCTCGGATGCCTTCATCAACAACCTGGGCATCGTGGGCGCCGCGCTGATCGCCTGCGTCACCGTGGCGATCGTCCTGCGCAAGCTGCCGGTTCTGGTGGACCACCTCAACGCGATCTCCTCGTTCCGGGTGGGCACCATCTTCAAGGTCCTGGTCACCGTGGTCATCCCGCTGGTGCTGGCCTATCTGTGGATCTCGGACATCATCACCAAGGCCACCACCCCGTACGAGGGCTACCCGCTGGACTTCCTGGCCATCTTCGGCTGGGGCATGGTGGCCTCCGGCCTCGTCCTGGCGGTGGTGCTGTCCCTCGTCCCGTGGTCGAAGAAGTCCGCCCTGCACTCGGAGCGCAACGAGAACGAGTCCATCCAGACCGGTGCCATCCCCACCGTGTCCACGAAGGAGGCCTGACATGGATCCCATCGCCATCGTCATGATGATCGTCATGTGCGGTCTGATCTGGGGCGGCCTGCTGGCCTCCCTGCTGCACCTGATGAAGCACCCGGACGAGACGTCCGGCGTGCTGGGGACCGAGCCCGAGCCCGGTGACCCCCGCTACGTGCGCACCGGCGAGGACTGAACAGGTCCGCACCGCGCCGAAAGGACCCCGCCTCCTGCATCAGGAGGCGGGGTCCTCGTCGCTGCGGCGTCCGCCGCCCGGGTGCGCCGGCCTCAGCCCTTGGAGCCCATGGCGCCGACGATCTTCTGCATGACCGTCGGGTCGGTGAGTGTGGACGCGTCACCCGGATCGCGTCCCTCGGCCACGTCCTTGAGCAGGCGACGCATGATCTTGCCGGACCGGGTCTTCGGCAGCTCCGGGACCACGAGCACGCGCTTGGGCTTGGCGATCGGACCGATGTCCTGGCCCACATGCAGGCGCAGCTGCTCCTCCATCTCGGCGGTGTCCGGGTCCTTCGCAGCGGCCTCCTCGGTGAGGAGGACGAACGCGTACACGGCCTCGCCGGTGGTGTCGTCCGCGGCGCCGACCACAGCGGCCTCGGCCACGGCCTCATGGGCCACCAGCGAGGATTCGATCTCTGTGGTGGACAGGCGATGGCCGGAGACGTTCATGACGTCGTCCACGCGACCGAGCAACCAGATGTCCCCGTCCTCGTCGTACCGGGCGCCGTCGCCGGCGAAGTACATGCCGGGGAAGCGGCTCCAGTAGGTCTCCTTGAAGCGCTGCGGGTCGCCCCAGATGCCGCGGAGCATGGACGGCCACGGCTCGCGGGCCACGAGGAACCCGGCGCCGGTGCCCTCCATGGGTGCGCCGGTCTCGTCCACCACCTGCAGATCCACGCCGGGGACGGGCCGTTGGGCCGAGCCCGGCTTCAGGGCGGTCACACCCGGCAGCGGGGTGAGCATGTGCGCGCCGGTCTCGGTCTGCCACCAGGTGTCCACGATCGGGCAGCGTTCTCCGCCGATGACCTCATGGAACCAGCGCCATGCCTCCGGGTTGATGGCCTCTCCCACGGTGCCGAGCACGCGCAGGCTGGACAGGTCGTACTCGTCCGGGATCTGGCGGCCCCACTTCATACAGGTGCGGATGGCGGTGGGGGCGGTGTAGAAGATCGTCACACCGTACTTCTGGACGATCTCCCACCAGCGGCCCTGGTGCGGGGTGTCCGGGGTGCCCTCGTAGATCACCTGGGTGGCGCCGTTCACGAGCGGACCGTAGGCGACGTAGGAGTGGCCGGTCACCCAGCCGACGTCCGCGGTGCACCAGAAGACGTCGGTCTCCGGGTGCAGGTCGAAGGTGTCCCGGTGCGTGGCCGAGGCCTGCACCAGGTAGCCGCCGGTGGTGTGGAGGATGCCCTTGGGCTTTCCCGTGGTGCCGGAGGTGTAGAGGATGAACAGCGGGTGCTCGGCCTCATGCCACACGATCTCGTGCTCGTCGGAGGCGGTGTCCACCACGTCGTGCCACCAGACGTCACGGCCGTCGGCCATCTCGGTCTCGATCCCGTTGCGGCGCACCACGAGCACGTGGTCCACGGTGTGGCCGGGCTCCTTGAGCGCCTGGTCCACGGCCGGCTTCAGAGCGGAGGCCTTGCCCCGGCGGTAGGAGCCGTCGCAGGTCACCACCAGCGTGGCCTCGGCGTCGTCCACACGGGAGCGCAGGGCGTCCGAGGAGAACCCGCCGAACACCACGGAGTGCACGGCGCCGATGCGGGCGCAGGCGAGCATCGTGATGACGGCCTCGGGGATCATCGGCAGGTACACGGCCACGCGGTCGCCCTTGGCCACGCCGAGGGACTCGAAGGCGTTGGCGGCCTTGCGGACCTCGGCGGCCAGCTCCGCGTAGGTGTAGGTGCGGGTGTCGCCCGGCTCACCCTCGAAGTGGATGGCCACGCGGGCACCGTGGCCGGCCTCCACATGACGGTCAAGGGCGTTGTAGGCGGCGTTCGTGGTGCCGTCCGCGAACCACTTGGCGAACGGGGCGTCGGACCAGTCGAGGACCTCGGTGAAGTCCTGCTCCCAGTGCAGCTGCTCGCGGGCGCGGCGGGCCCAGTAGGCCAGGCAGTCCGCCTCGGCCTCCTCGTACAGCTCCGCGCCGGCCACGGCGTTCTTCGCGAACTCCTCGCTGGGCGGGTAGACGGTGACGTCCTCGGACATGGTTCTCCTTTCGGGGAGGGTGCACGGTTACCCGCCACCACATGCCTGTGATGCGGGCCACATCATTGCCTGTCGCAAGAATGCCGCCACGGCGGGGGTCGGGACAAGTACATGCCGTTGTGTGACGCGCGCCTAGAGTGGGTCACCGGACCCCGCCCCAGCCGAACAGGAGCACAGGACCCGTGAGCCGGACAGACCCAGGCGACCGAGCCGCCGTCGCGACCCCGACGGGGGAGACCCTGCTGGGACTGAAGCGCCGCGTGCGCAAGGTGCACCGCGTGCTGGGGCAGACGTATCCGTATGCCGTGGCAGAGCTGGACTTCACCACGCCGTTCGAGCTGCTGGTGGCCACGGTGCTGTCCGCGCAGACCACGGACGTGCGGGTCAATGCGGTCACCCCGGCCCTGTTCGCGCGGTTCCCGGACGCCACGGCCATGGCGGCCGCGGACGAGGTGGAGCTGCAGGAGCTGGTGCGCCCCACCGGCTTCTACCGGAACAAGGCGTCCGCCGTCCTCAAGCTCTCCCGCGAACTGGTCGAGCGCTTTGACGGTGAGGTGCCCGGGCGCCTCGAGGACCTCGTCACCTTGCCGGGGGTGGGCCGCAAGACGGCGTTCGTGGTGCTCGGCAACGCCTTCGGCCAGCCCGGCATCACGGTGGACACCCACTTCGGCAGGCTCGCCCGCCGCTTGGGCATGACCGAGCAGACCGATCCGGTGAAGGTGGAGCACGAGGTCGCCGCGCTGTTCGAGAAGCGGGACTGGACCTCCCTGTCCAACCGCCTCGTCTTCCACGGCCGGCGCATCTGCCATGCGAAGAGGCCGGCGTGCGGGGCCTGCCCGGTGGCGCAGTGGTGCCCGTCCTACGGCGAGGGGGAGACCGACCCTCAGAAGGCGCAGCAGCTGCTCTCCTACGAGCTCAAGCCCGGCCGTGAGCAGCTGCACCGCCTCATGCTCGAAGGCAAGACCCGTCGCGAGCTGCGGGCGATGGGCTACGGCTTGGAGGCCTGACCGCCGCCGGCCCGCGCCCGGCGTGACGACGACGGCCGCTCGCCGCCGCCTGCCGGCGGGGCCGGGCCGTCCGGGGCGGCGTCTCAGCCGCCGCGGTGCAGCGTCTTCTGGATGTCCGCGACCGTGGCACGGGCGAACACGCCCACGCCGGTCAGCGTGGCCGAGGCCGGTCCGCACCAGTCGCCGTAGCCGAGCAGGTAGAGGCCGTCCACGTCGGCGCTGGCTGTGCGCAGATGCTCGTGCATGCGCGGACGCCCGGACCGGGTGGGCTCCTGCAGCAGGCCGCGCAGGTGGCGCAGCTCCGGGCGGAATCCGGTGCACCACAGGACGTCGTCGAACCGCTGTTCGGTGCCGCGGACCGCCGCTGCCGCGGGCGCGCCGGCGCCGGAGGGCCAGCCGTGGCGGCGGCCGGCGTCCGTGTCCCAGGCGGCGCCGTGCGCGGTGAGCCGGGACGGGACGGGGACGGCGTCCATGGTGCCGGCGTCCCGGGCCGCACGGACCGCCGGCACGGCCACGATGTCCCCGAGGTCCTCGCCCGGCGTGCCGACCTGCTCCAACTGTCGGCCCAGCACGCGGGCGGAGGCCAAGCGGAACAGGACGCGGCCGTCCACGTCGTCCGGCATGAACCGGGGCGGGCGCTGGGTCGCCCAGGTGACGGCGGCGGTTCCGTGCAGGTCCGCGGCGATCTGCGCTCCCGAGTTCCCTCCGCCCACCACCAGCACGCGACGGCCGGCGTACTCCTGCGGACCGGTGTAGGCCGAGGAGTGCCGCTGCCGTCCGGTGAAGTCCGCGGTGCCGGGCAGGGCGGGCACGAAGGGGCGGGTGTAGGAGCCGGTCGCCGAGACCACGGTGCGGGACAGGGCGAGGAGGCGGCCGTCGTCGTCCCTCAGCGCGAAGCGCCCGTCCTGCCGGGAGACGGAGGCGACGCGGACGCCTCGGCGGACGGGCAGGTCGTAGCGGGATTCGTAGTCGGCCAGGTAGTCCACCACGTGCGCGGCGTCCGGGTTGTCCTCGCCGGAGCCGGGCATCCGCCGGCCGGGCAGGGACGAGTGCTCGGCGGGGGAGAACAGGCGCAGCGACGGCCAGTGGCGGGGCCAGGAGCCGCCGGGCTCGGAGGAGGCGTCGAACAGGGCGAACCGCGGGGCCGGGCCCGGGGAGCGGCCGCGTTCGACGTCCTGGGCCCAGCGCCGCAGGAAGTACCCGCACGCCAGCCCGGACTGGCCGGCGCCGACCACCGCGACGTCCAGCGGCTCGTCGAGGGCAGGCCCGTCCGCGGACGGCTCGGTGCGGGGTGCGGAGCCGGTGTCCATGGGGTGAGCGTAGCCGGACCGGGCACTACGGTGGTGGGATGACCTCCGCCGCCTCCGCCCGCCCGAGCCTCGACGACGCGCACCGCGCCCTGCAGGACCTCGTGGCCGCGCACGGGGCGCCGGAGAACGCGTCCGGCCGGGATCCGGCATCGCTGACCCGGGTCCCGGCGGCCTCGGCCCGCACCTGGGGCTTCCGCTGGCCGTCCACGCCGGACGCCCGCGCCTCGGCGGTGCTGGTGCTGTTCGGCTCCCTGGACGACGTCCCGGCGCAGCACGCCTCCGCTGCCGTGCATCCGGACGTGGACGTGCTGCTGACCCAGCGCGCGGCCACCCTGCGCACGCACGCCGGACAGGTCGCGTTCCCGGGAGGCCGCGTGGACCCGGAGGACGAGGACGTGGTGGCCACCGCCCTGCGTGAGGCCGAGGAGGAGACCGGCCTGGACCCCGCCGGCGTGGAGGTGCTCGGCGTCCTCCCGCCGGTGCCGGTGTCCGTGTCCGGCTACGTCATCCATCCGGTCATCGGCTGGTGGCGGGAGCCCTCCCGTGTGGCCGTGGTGGACCGCCAGGAGGCGGCCGCCGTGTTCCGCGTGCCTGTGGCTGATCTGGTGGCACCGGAGAACCGCTTCGTGGTCGCCCGGCCGGGTGGCCGGACGGGCATCACCCCCGGGTTCGGGGTCCAGGACCGCTTCGTCTGGGGCGTCACCGCCGCCATCCTGGACCGCATCCTCCACCTGCTGGACTGGGACACCGCCTGGGACAAGTCCGTGGTGCTCGACGCCGAGACCCGCCGCCCCGTCTCCGGCTGACCTCTCCTGCACAGGGTGCCTGCCGGCGGCCCTGCGTCCACAGATCGGCCCGAGGCGTCCCCCGGCGCGGACGCTGGGGGATGGACTGGGGGACATGCGTCCCTTCGTGCCCGAGCCTCCCGTGATCGCCCGCCCTCGCCGCCGCCTGCGGCACCCGCACCTGATCGGCCGGCTCCGCAGGGCCCGTGAGCCCGAGCCCGCTGCGCAGCCGCGTCCCGACGACGGCACCCTCGCCGCTGCCTGCGCCGTCGCCGGGAACGTGTCATCGCCTGCCGTCGACCAGGCGACGACGCCGCCGGCGTGGCTGGACCGGGCCCGGTCCTGGCTGGCCGAACGTCAGGCGAGGGGCGACGACGACGGCGAGGCGGCCGCCGTCGGGACGGGCGGTGAGCCGACCGAGCAGGCCTGCCGCGCGGCCGTGGAGGCCGTGGCGGAGGAGGACGGCCTCGTGCTGACGGCAGGTGGGGCGGCCGAGCGGGCCCGGCTGCTGGCCGATGAGCTGTCCGGGTTCGGCCCGCTGGCACCGCTGGTGCGGGCGGACGGGGTGACCGATGTGCTCGTGGACGGGAACGGGAGGGTGTGGACCGACGGCGCGGACGGGCTGCGGCAGACCGGGACGATCCTGCCGCCCGAGCGGGCGCGGCAGCTGGCGGTGCGCCTGCTGCACCGGGCCGGCCGACGCCTCGACGCCGCCGTGCCGCTGGCCGACGCCCGCGTGGACGGGATCCGCGTGCACGCCGTGCTGCCGCCGCTGTCCGGGGCGGGGCCGCTGCTGAGCCTGCGCGTGCCGTCGCGGCGCAGACCGAGCCTGGCCGTGCTCGCCGAGGGCTGGCCGGACGGCGAACGGTGGCAGGCGGCGGTGCAGCACCTGGTGGCCGCGCACGCGACCGTGCTGGTCTCAGGGGCGACCGGCACCGGCAAGACGACGCTGCTGTCCGCCGCGTTGGGGGAGGCGGACCCGGCGGAGCGGATCATCACCGTGGAGGACACCCTGGAAGCGGCTCCGGCGCATCCGCATGTGGTCTGCCTGCAGGCGCGGTCGGCCAACGCCGAGGGAGCCGGAGAAGTCGGGCTGGCCGAGCTGATCCGGCAGGCGCTGCGCATGCGGCCGGACCGGCTGGTGGTCGGCGAGTGCCGCGGCGCGGAGGTGGCCGAGATGCTCACCGCCCTGAACACCGGCCACCAGGGCGCGTGGGGGACCCTGCACGCCAACTCCGCCGACGATGTGCCCGCACGCCTGACCGCCATGGGCGCGCTGGCCGGATGGTCCGCCGAGGCGCTGACCGCCCAGGTGCACGCCGGCGTGGACGCGGTGCTCCACCTGCGCAGGGACGCGGCCGGGCGGCACCCGGTGTCCCTGGCCGTGCCCGTGGTTGAGGAGCACGGGGCGGGGCTGCGCATGCTGCCGGTGCTCACGGACGTGGACGGCCGGGCGGTGCGCGGCCCCGGATGGGATGTGCTCGCGGCCCGGCTGAAAGGGCGGGCCCCGTGAGGGCGCGGCTTCCCAGCCGGCTGCCCGGCCGGCTGCCCAGCCGGCTGCCCGGCCGGCTGCCCAGCTGGCGGCCCAGCCGAGTCGGGGCGAGGTGGCGCCGGTGGACGGCCGTGCGGACCGGTGCCGCGGACCGGCAGCGGCTGCGGTTCGTCGAGGCCGTGCGCCGCTGGGCCGCGCTGCTGCGCACCGGTTCGGGTGAGGGACAGGCATGGAGGCTGGTGGCTGACCGGGAGGACGTCTGCGTGCGCCCTGAGCCGGGGTGCTGCCTCGGCCACAGCCTGCGCGGCCTGGCAGCCGCCGTGGAGCTCGGGGCAGACCCGCGGCGGGTGCCCGGACCGAGCGGAGTGGTCGAATGGCAGACGCTGCTGGCGCTGCTTCAGGTCTGCCGGGCCTCGGGTGCGGCGCCGGCGGAGACGGCCGAGCGGTTCGCGGACGCCTCCGCCGCCGAGCTGGACGCCGAACGGGCCCGACGCGCCGCGGCGGCCGGACCGAAGTCCACCGTGACGCTTCTGCGCTGGATGCCGCTGGGCGGGCTGGGGATCGCCTGGCTGCTCGGGGCGGGGCCGGATTCCCTGCTCGGCGACCGGCTCGGCTGGTTGGTCCTCACCGCCGGGGTGCTGTTCGCCGCGGTCGGGCACGTCTGGGCGCAGAGCCTGCTGCGCACTGCCGCCGGCCCCGGGCGTGAGGTGGACGCCGCCGCCTGGTTGGACGTCACCGCGGCGCTGCTGCGCTCGGGGGCCTCGCTGGTCGGGGCGCTCGAGCGGGCCGCCGTGGCCCTGCCGGGTGGGCAGCGACTGCGGCCGGTGCTGGCCCGGCTGCGCTGGGGTGCCGACTGGGACGAGGCGTGGGAGGACCTGGCGGATGAGGAGCTGGCGGAGCTGGGCCGGCGCCTGCAGCCGCTGCACACCTCGGGCATGGCCGGGGCCGCCGGCCTCACCCAGGCGGCCAGGGCCGTCCGACAGGAGCGGCGCCGCACCGCCGAGCTGGCCGCCGAACAGCTGGCCGTACGCCTGGTGGTCCCGCTCGGTCTGTGCCACCTGCCGGCCTTCGTCTGCCTCGGCGTGCTGCCCCTGCTGCTGATGATGCTGCGCGGACCGTGATGAGGGAGCGGCAAGCGGCACGCCGGGGGCGAAAGTCCGCCGGCGCAGCCCCGAACCGGCCCGTCCCGTCCTCCACAGCCGACCGACACGCCGTGCCTGTCCACGGCGCGCCCGAGCGGCCCGGCAGCGGCACCACGGAATGCAGAAGCCTGGAGACATCGGGCATCCGGCCCGGCAGGTCCGCACCGACGCGGACCGTCACACCGATGGAGGGAAACATCATGAACCACACCGCCCAGGACACCGAGAACGCCCGCGCCGTCGCCGCGGCCTCCGAGGCCGCGGCGGAGGCCGTCCAGCTCGCCGCCGTCAAGGCCCTCGGCGCCCGCCGCGCGGCGTCCTGGTCCGCCCGGCTCCAGGACGACACGGGCGCCACCACCGCCGAATACGCCATCCTCACGCTCGCTGCGGTGGGCTTCGCCGGCGTCCTCGCCCTGGTGCTCTCCAGCGGCGACGTGCAGGGCATGCTCGCCGACCTCGTGGGCGAGGCGCTGAACCGTGGCTGACGTCCACACCGATCTGCTCCGGGCCGGGCGCCAGACCGTCGCCCGGCCCGGGGCCGACCGCCCGCGGCGCCTCCGCACCCTGGCCACCGCCTGCCTGCGCGCGGACCGCGGTGCCGTCACCGCCGAGTACGCGGCGCTGCTGCCGGTGGCGGTGCTGGTCATCGCCGCCGTGGTCGCCACGGGCGGGGTCGGCCTGCAGCAGGTCCGCAACCAGGACGCCGCCGGGGCCGCGGCTCGCATCATCGCCCGCGGCGACTCCCCGGAGCAGGCGGCCCAGGCGGTCACCCGGATGGCCGGGGACGGCGCCTCGCTCGACCACCACGACGACGGCACCTGGGTCTCCGTGACCGTCGCCCGGGGTGCCCCCGGGCCCCTCGGCTGGTTCCCGGACCTGCAGGTGAAGGCGGAGGCCTCGGCACCGAGCCAGAGGGCGCAGACCGGTCCCGCACCGGCGAACCCACCGGCCGACGGGGATGCTCCGGCGCCGGCGCCGGAGCCGGCGCCGTCGTCCGAGCCGACACCCGACGCCGAGGAGGGCGAGGGGCCATGAGCGGCACGCTCACCGCCCTCGGGACGGCCTCGCTGGGACTGGGGCTCTGCGTGCTGGTCGCCGGCGTGGGCCAGGGAGCCCACACCGCGGCCGTGGCCAGCGGCGCGGCGGACCTGGCGGCGCTCGCCGCCGCGGATGCCCTGCGTGGGATCGACCCCACCGGCACGGACGCCTGCGCCCTCGCCGAGACGACGGCCGAGCGCAACGGTGCCCGGCTGGTCTCCTGCGAGCCCGGCGACCAGTCCACCGTCACGGTCACCGTCGCGGTGGAGCAGGCCTTCGGTGCCGACGCGGAGGCCACCGCCAAGGCGGGCCCGCCGTGACTCAGACCTCGCCGTCCGCGGCCGCCGTCGGAGCGAACCCGGCCGGCAGGACCTGCTCGGCGGGCACCTCCGCCAGGTCGTCGAACGTCCGGGACAGCAGCGCCAGCACGGTGAGGGCGCCGCCCTTGTCCAGAGGCGAGTTGCGGTTGCCGCACTTGGGGGACTGCACGCAGGAGGGACAGCCGTCCTCGCACTCGCAGGTCGCCACGGCGGCCGCGGTCGCCTCCACCCAGCGGCGCGCCTGCGCGAACCCGCGCTCGGCGAAGCCGGCGCCGCCGGGGCGGCCGTCGTAGACGAACACGGTGGGCACGTCGGTGTCCGGGTGCAGGACCATGGAGACACCGCCGATGTCCCAGCGGTCGTTCGAGGCCACCAGCGGCATCATGCCGATCATCGCGTGCTCGGCCGCGTGCAGGGCGCCCGGCAGCCGGTCCGTGGTCAGTCCGGCGGCCACCAGCTCCTGAGACGTCGCCTGGTACCAGACCGCCTGCGTGAACAGGTCCCTCGCCGGCAGCTCGAGCGGCTCCTCGCCGAGGACCTCACCGGAGATCAGCGCCTTGCGCTGGAAGGACACCACCTGGGTGGTCACGCGGACGTCGCCCAGGGACCAGCGCACCGAGGACCCGGCCGACGCCACCTGGCGGACGATGCCCTGGATCTCGATCTCGGTGACGTCCCGGGCGGTGGTGAAGTAGTCCGGCCACGCCCGCTGCACGATCACCGCGTGCGCGTCCTCGTCCAGCTCCAGCACCAGGTACGTCCGGTTCTGATGGATGTACACCGCGCCCGGGTGTGCCTGGTAGTGGGTCTGCGGGGAGTCCATGGTGCCCAGCAGTGCCCCGGACTCGGCCTCGATGATCTGCACGGGCCCGCCGCCGTCGTCCCGCAGGGACACCATGCCCGCCGCATGCTCCGGGTGGGTCCAGAACCAGCCGGCCGGACGTCGGCGCAGCAGCCCCTGCTCGCAGAGCCGCTCCACCAGTGCCCGCACCGCGCCCGGTTGCCCGAACCGCGGCAGGTCCTCCGGCGTCAGCGGCATCTCCGCGGCCGCCGCGCACAGCTGCGCCCCCAGCAGATGGGGGTTCTGCGGGTCCACCACGGTGTCCTCCACTCCGAGGTCGAACACCGCCTCGGGGTGCTCCACCAGGAAGGTGTCCAGCGGGTCGTCCGAGGCCACGAAGAACGCCAGGGACTCGCCGCCGGAGCGCCCGGCCCGGCCGATCTGCTGGAAGAACGAGGCGCGTGTGCCGGGCCAGCCGGCCACCACCACGGCGTCCAGGCCGGCGATGTCGATGCCCATCTCCAGGGCCGGCGTCGAGGCCATGCCGAGCAGCTCTCCGGAGCGCAGCCTCGCCTCCAGCTCGCGCCGCTCCTCCGGCAGATACCCGGAGCGGTACGCGGCGATCCGGCCGCCCAGCCCCGGCTCGACCTGATCGAGCTGGCTGCGCGCGATCGAGGAGATGGACTCCGCCCCGCGCCGGGACGTGATGAACGCCAGCGTCCGTACGCCCTGCAGCGCCAGGTCCGTCACCAGGTCCGCCGCCGTGGCGGTGGCCGAGCGGCGCACCGGAGCCCCGTGCTCGCCGCGGCGGTCGGTCAGCTCCGGCTCCCAGAACGCCACGGTCACTGCGCCGTGCGGGGAGCCGTCCTCGGACACCTGCACGGCCTCGGCGCCGATGAGCTGGGAGAAGTGCTCGGCCGGCGCCGCCGAGGTCGCCGAGGCGCCCATGAACACCGTCTCGGCCCGGTCCCGCCGGTAGTGCGCGGCGATCCGCCGCAGCCGCCGCAGCAGGATCGCCACCTGGGAGCCGAAGACGCCGCGGTAGGTGTGTGACTCGTCCACCACCACGTAGGCCAGGCGCCGGAAGAAGTCAGCCCAGCGCTCGTGGTGGGGCAGGATCCCCACGTGCAGCATGTCCGGGTTGGTCAGGATCACGGAGGCGTGCTGCCGGGCCCACACACGCTCGGCCGGGTCGGTGTCCCCGTCGTAGGGGGCCACCTGCAGCTCCGGCATCCCCTGGGCCGCGATGCGCGTCCAGGAGGCCAGCTGGTCCGCGCCCAGGGCCTTGGTGGGGGACAGGTACAGCACGGTCGCCCGCGGATCCTCGGCCAGCGTGGACGCCACGGCCAGCTGGTAGGCCAGCGACTTGCCGGAGGCGGTGCCGGTGGCCACCACCACGTGGCGGCCGTCCAGGGCAGCCTGCGCGGCCTGGACCTGGTGGGACCAGGGCCGTTCGACCCCGAGCGCACGGAGGGCCCGCACGAACCCCTCGGGGGTGCGTGCGGGCCAGTCGACCGGTCGGGCCGGCCGGGCAGGCAGGTGACGGATGTGCCTGACCTGCTCCGGAAGGCGACGGCGGCCGAGGGCCGCGCAGATCGACGCCGCATGCTCACCGCCGGAAGGCGAGGGGCCGCCGTCGGGAACGGGTCCCGGGGCGGGGGAGTCCCACGGATCCGGGATGGAGGAGGAGTCGGTCACCTACTCATCGTGCCAGTGTGCTCCGGGCTCGGGATGGACTCGCCGTCGCCGCGGACCCAGATGGAGACCGGGGCGAGGTCGTTCCAGCCGAGGTGGCCGTAGAGCATCTGCCCGTCCGGGGAGGCCACGAGCAGGCCCTCGGACATGTCGCCCTGGCTCATCGCCTCGCTGGTCAGATAGCGCATCACCAGGGAACCGAGGCCCTTGCGGCGGTGCTGCGGGGAGGTCCAGATGCGGTCGTACACCGCGGTCGAGTCGGAGAAGGTCACCCAGCCCATGGCGGCCAGCTCGTCCTCGCCCTCGGGGGCGGTGGAGGCGCCGGTCGCCATGATCCGCAGGCGGCGGCTCCCGGTGACGGGCTCGTCCACGTGCGCCTCGTAGCCGTCCGGCATCAGCGGGGGCTCCACGTCCTGGACCTCGAGGTCCATCTCCACGGACATGAGGCGTTCGGAGTCCACGGCCTGCTTCAGCCCGGCGCCGGGCAGGTCCGCCTCGGCCTCGCCGAAGACGGTCACCATGCGTTCCGGGTGCTCGTCGAGATCCTTGAGGATGGGGTCGAGCTCGGCCTGCGTCGGGGCCACGAGCACGTACTCCCACGCCGCGGGGACGTCCATCGTGGCGCGCCCCGAGCCGCCCGGGATCATGCCCGCCGGGCGCGAGGTGCGCAGCGCGGAGCGGGTCCGTCCGTCCTGGCGGGTCTCGTAGCCGCGGGAACGCGACCAGGCCTCGAACCAGGTGTCCACCAGTGCGTCGTCCTTGAAATCCGTCATGGCTCCGACACTATCCTGCCGTTGTGAGGTCGGCCACGCCGTGTGACCGGATCGGTACCTTGTGTCCCGCACTAGGCTGATCGCCGATGAGCCCCTCGACCGTCTCCCGCATCGCCCTCTACTACCGCTTCGCCCCGCTGTCCGACCCGGAGGCCGTGCGCCTGTGGCAGCGCGCCCTGTGCCGCCAGCTGGGCCTGACCGGGCGGATCATCGTCTCCCCGCAGGGCATCAACGGCACGGTCGGCGGGCCGGTGGACGCGGTGAAGCAGTACGTGAAGCAGACCCGCGAGCACCCGGCCTTCCGGGACCTCGACGTGAAGTGGTCGGACGGTTCGGCCGAGGACTTCCCGCGGCTGTCCGTGAAGGTGAAGCCGGAGCTCGTGGCGTTCGGCGCCCCGGAACGCATCGAGGTGGACGAGCACGGCGTGGTCGGCACCGGCGAACACCTGAGCCCGCAGCGGGTCAACGAGCTCGTGGCCGAGCGCGCCGACACGGACCGCCCGGTGGTGTTCCTGGACGGGCGCAACACCGTGGAGGCCCAGATCGGGCGCTTTGAAGGGGCCGTGGTGCCCGAGGCGCAGACCACCCGGGACCTGCTGGCGGCCGTGGACTCCGGCGCCCTGGACCACCTCAAGCACTCCCCGGTGGTCTCCTACTGCACCGGCGGGGTGCGCTGCGAGATCCTCTCCGCCCTGCTGCGTCAGCGCGGGTTCGAGGAGGTCTACCAGATCGACGGCGGCATCGTCCGCTACGGGGAGGCCTTCGGGGACTCCGGGCTCTGGCACGGCGAGCTCGCCGTCTTCGACCGCCGCCTGTCCACCCGGTTCACCGAGGACGCGGAGACCATCGGCCGCTGCCACGGCTGCCAGGCCCCCACCTCGGACCTGCGCAACTGCGCCGACCCCGCCTGCACGACCCTCACCGTCCGCTGCGCGGACTGCGCCCAGGACACCGCCTGGACCTGTCCCGCCTGCACCGCCCGGAGCACTGCATGAGCACCGCCTCTCCCGTCCCCGCCGCCCCGTCCGGCACCGGCTCGCACGGCGCCGCCCCGTCCGGGGCCGTCCCGCCGGCACCGCGCCTCACCCCGACGACGGCCGCCAGGCTGGCCGCCGACCTCGCCGCCCTGCCCTACACCACCGGGGCCGTGGAGGCCCTGCTGGGCGCCATGGCCGTGTCCGCCCTGGACCGCGAGCACGCTGAGGCGGCTCGCGCCGTCCTGGCCGCCGGCGTTCCGGAGGCGGACCGCCCGCTGGCCGCGATGGCCGGCGCCTTCATGCTCGGAGACCCGGTCCCCGCCGCGGACCTCGCCGCCGCCGTCCCCGCCCTCGGCCTGGACGGGCTGCGCGAGGCCGGACTGCTCATGGACGCCCACCCGGGCGACCCGGAGGGCACTGTCCGTGCCGCCTGCGACCTCTCTCCCTATGACGCGGACGAGCCGGGTCCGATGTGGGTCGCCTCGGACCAGACCGCCCTGCAGCGGCGCGGCCCCTTGCCGGCTGAGCACGTCCTCGGCGTCGGCCGCGCCTCGCTCACCCTGGCCGGGGCCGTCCAGCGCCGCAAGGTGGACACTGCCTTGGACCTCGGCACCGGCTGCGGCATCCAGACCCTGCACCTGCTCGCCCACGCCCGCCACGTCACCGCCACGGACCTGGCGCCGCGCTGCCTGGACTACACCCGGTTCAACCTGCTGCTCAACGCGGACGTGCTGGGCCTGGACCGGGAGAACCCGGGCGAGCGCGTGGAGCTGCTCACCGGGGACATGCTCACCCCGGTGGCCGGCCGCCGCTTCGACATGGTGGTCTCCAACCCGCCCTTCGTGATCACCCCGCGCACGGACCCGGACGCACCGGTGATGGTCTACCGGGACGGCGGACGCGAGGGGGACCGGCTGGTGGCCGAGTTCATCAGCGCGATCCCGGCGCACC
This sequence comes from Micrococcus lylae, assembly GCF_900163825.1. Taxonomy (NCBI): domain Bacteria; kingdom Bacillati; phylum Actinomycetota; class Actinomycetes; order Micrococcales; family Micrococcaceae; genus Micrococcus; species Micrococcus lylae. The sequence goes on from NZ_FUKP01000066.1 coordinate 27,349, forward strand.
TGAACCCCGGCGGCACCGCGCAGATGCTCGCCAACTGGGAGATCCCCGCGGCGGAGTCAGGCGCCGACGACGGCCCGCTCGCCTCCGCCTCGGAGGGTGCCTCGTCCACCTCGGCGGGTCCTTCCTCCGCCGAGTCCTGGGACGCCCGTCCCCGGCGCTGGGTCGCCGAGGGGGCGGCCGCCGTCTCCGCGGCCGAGGGCCGCGACGTGCCGGTGCAGGCGTGGATCATCCAGCGGGACCTGCAGGACGCGGCCGGCTACGCCGAGACCTGGCTGCAGGACTCCTCGCTGGAGCTGGACCCGGAGCAGTACCAGCGCCGCTACGCCCAGTACCTGGCGGACTTCGCCGCCCGCGGCGTCAGAGGCGTCGGCTTCGGCCACGTGTGGCTGCGCCGCCCCGCCGCCGATGGCTCCCAGGCAGGAGCGTGGACCCACACCGAGGAGCTGACGCAGCCGATCGACGACGCGATCGGCGGCGCCTGGGCGGCCGCCGTCGCCCGCCGCGACCGGCTCGCCGCGGGGAGGACCACGGACCGTGCCGAGGCCACGAACCACGGTGAGGGGCCCGCCGGAGGCGAGGGGGCCGTCGTCGGGAAGGGGGCCGGAACGGACCCGGCCCTGGCGACCCTGCGCTCGCTGCACCTCACGGTGGCCGCGGACGTGACCGAGGAGCGCCACCAGCGCTTCGGCGCGGAGCACCCGGAGGTCATCCTGGCCCGGCAGGGGGCCGGATTCCGCCGCACCGCCCGCCTGGACACCGCCACCGCCGGGCTGCTCGCGGCCAGCGACGGGGAGCTGACGGTCGGGCAGATCGTCGGGGCGCTCGGCGCGCTGCTGGAGCTGGACGAGAGGGCGCAGACCGCTCTGCTGGTCGCCGTCCGTGAGCTGTACGAGGACGGGTTCCTGGTGGAGGTGGGCTGAGCGGGCGGGTCCGTGGCGCTGCCACGGCCCACCCGCCCGGAGCCGGGCGAGAAGACCTCTGTCCGCCTCCGGCGGACAGACCCGTGCTGGGGCCTGTCCGGCTCCGGGCGTTATCGTGGGCACCGCGTGCCCCTACGATGTGGGGACGCCCGCCCGATGCCGGCGCGCTCCGTGCACCGGCCCGGGACCACCGCCTTCCCCGTCCGAGGAGGACCCTCTTGTCCACGTCATCCGCTTCCGTGACCAGCACCGTGCCCGAGGGCAAGAAGCTCGTCATCGTGGAGTCGCCCGCCAAGAGCAAGTCGATCGCCAAGTACCTCGGCGACGGCTGGGTGGTGGACTCGTCCGTGGGGCACATCCGTGACCTCCCCAAGCCCTCGGACCTGCCGGCGGACATGAAGAAGGGTCCGTTCGGCAAGTTCGCCGTGGACACGGAGCACGGCTTCGAGCCGTACTACGTGGTGTACCCGGACAAGAAGAAGAAGGTCACCGAGCTCAAGCGCGCGCTCAAGGACGCGGACGCGCTCTACCTCGCCACCGATGCCGACCGCGAGGGCGAGGCCATCGCGTGGCACCTGCTGCAGACCCTCAAGCCCAAGGTCCCCGTGTACCGCATGACCTTCGGCGAGATCACCAAGGAGGGCATCGCCCGCGGCCTGGAGAACATCCGCGAGCTGGACACCGCCCTCGTGGACGCCCAGGAGACCCGCCGCATCCTGGACCGCCTGTTCGGCTACGAGCTGTCCCCGGTGCTGTGGCGCAAGGTCTCCCGCGGCCTGTCCGCCGGCCGCGTGCAGTCCGTGGCCACCCGCCTGGTGGTGGAGCGCGAGCGCGAGCGCATGGCGTTCGTGGCCGCCCAGTACTGGGGTGTGGAGGGCACCTTCACCGTGAACGAGGGCGCCGTCTCCTCCGGTGCCGTGGGCGCGGGCTTCACCGCCCGCCTGTCCACCGTGGACGGCGTCCGCGTGGCCACCGGCCGCGACTTCGACGACGCCGGGCAGCTGAAGGCCTCCGCAGGCAAGAAGGTCGCCCACCTGGACGAGGCCGCCGCCGGCTCGCTGGCGCAGGGCCTCACCGGCGCCTCCTTCACTGTGGACGCGGTGGAGGACAAGCCGTACACCCGCCGCCCGGCCGCCCCGTTCACCACCTCCACGCTGCAGCAGGAGGCCTCCCGCAAGCTGCGGATGTCCTCGCGTGTGTCCATGCAGGTCGCCCAGCGCCTGTACGAGAACGGCTACATCACCTACATGCGCACCGACTCGGTGAACCTGTCCCAGGAGGCCGTGAACGCGGCCCGGACGCAGGCCACCGAGCTCTATGGTGCCGCCTCGGTGCCCGAGAAGCCCCGCGCCTACGCCAAGCGCAGCGAGTCCGCGCAGGAGGCCCACGAGGCGATCCGTCCCGCCGGCGACTCCTTCCGCACCCCGGCGCAGGTGAAGGACGAGCTCCGCCCGGACGAGTTCCGCCTCTACGAGCTGATCTGGAAGCGCACCGTGGCCTCCCAGATGGCCGACGCCAAGGGCTACACCGCCACCCTGCGCTTCTCCGCCGCCGCGGCCGACGGCCGCGTGGCCGGATTCTCCGCCTCCGGCACCGTGATCACCTTCAAGGGCTTCCTGGACGCCTACGAGGAGGGCAAGGACGCCGGCGCAGAGGACGAGTCCAAGGACTCCATGGGCCGCCGCCTGCCGGAGCTGTCCCAGGGCGACACCCTCACCGGCGACCCCGTGGAGCCCACCGGCCACGAGACCACCCCGCCGGCCCGCTACACCGAGGCCTCGATCGTGGCCGAGCTGGAGCGCCGCGAGATCGGCCGCCCGTCCACCTACGCGCCCACGATCTCCACGATCATGGACCGCGGCTACGTGACCAAGCGCGGCAACGCTTTGGTCCCGTCCTGGACCGCCTTCTCCGTGATCGGCCTGCTCGAGGACTACTTCGGCCAGTACGTGGACTACGACTTCACGGCCCGCATGGAGGACGACCTCGACCGCATCGCCGCCGGCGAGCTGGCCCGCGACGCCTGGCTGCAGACCTTCTACTTCGGCGCCGAGGACGGCGACGAGGGCCTGCGGAACATCGTGGAGAACCTCGGGGACATCGACGCCCGGGCCGTGAACTCCCTGCCCATCACGGACGAGATCACCCTCCGCGTGGGCCAGTACGGCCCCTACCTGGAGAAGCCGCTGCCCGCGGACGCCGAGGCCGGCACCACCCCGCCGCGCGCCAACGTCCCGGAGGACCTGGCCCCGGACGAGCTCACCGCCGCCAAGGCCGAGGAGCTCTTCGCCACCGCCAAGCCGTCCGAGCGCCTCCTCGGCCAGGACCCGGAGACCGGCCGGGACATCGTGGCCAAGGACGGCCGCTACGGGCCGTACGTCACCGAGGTCATCCCGGAGATGACCGAGGAGCAGGTGCAGGCCTGGATGGACGCCCAGCCCACCGAGTACTACAAGAACGGCAGACCCAAGCCGAAGAAGAAGCCGAAGAAGGAGAAGCCGCGCACCGGCTCCCTGTTCACGTCCATGGACCTGGACACCGTCACCCTGGAGCAGGCGCTGCAGCTGATGTCCCTGCCCCGTGTGGTCGGTGCGGACGCCGAAGGCGAGCAGATCACCGCCCAGAACGGCCGCTTCGGCCCGTACCTGAAGAAGGGCACGGACTCCCGGTCGCTGCAGTCCGAGGAGCAGATCTTCTCCATCACCCTGGAGGAGGCCCTCGAGATCTACGCCCAGCCCAAGCAGCGCGGCCGCGGCGCCGCGAAGCCGCCGCTGGCCGAGTTCGGCGAGGACCCGGTGTCCGGCAAGAAGGTCGTGGTCAAGGACGGCCGCTTCGGCCCGTACGTCACGGACGGCCAGACCAACATCACCGTCCCGCGGGGCAAGGACCCGGCGCAGCTGACGGCCGAGGAGGCCTACCAGCTGCTGGCGGACAAGCGCGCGAAGGGCCCGGCCACCCGCGGCGGCGCCAAGAAGCCGGCGGCCCGCAGGGCACCGGCCAAGAAGACCACCACACGGAAGAAGGCCTGAACACCATGCGCCTCGGCGTTCTGGACATCGGGTCCAACACCGTCCACCTGCTGCTCGTGGACGCCCACCCCGGGGCCCGTCCCGTCGCCTACGCGGAGCACAAGCGCTCCCTTCCGCTGATCCGCTACCAGGACGCCGACGGCGCCATCACGGAGGAGGGCCAGCAGGAGCTCGTGGGATTCGTCCGTGAGGCCGCCGCCTTCGCGGAGGAGCACCGGGCCGAGGACATGATCTCGTTCTGCACCTCCGCGATCCGCGAGTCCGCCAACGGCGCCGCCGTGCTGGACCGCGTGCAGACGGAGACCCGCGTGCACCTCTCGGAGCTCACGGGGGACCAGGAGGCGGCCATGACCTACTTCGCCGTGCGGCGCTGGCAGGGCTGGGACGCCGGATCCATCCTGAACTTCGACATCGGCGGCGGCTCCTTCGAGATCGCCTACGGCCAGGACGAGCTGCCCTCGCACGCGCTGTCCCTGCCGCTGGGCGCCGGCCGTCTCACCCGCGACTGGATGCCGGAGGACCCGCCCAGCCCCAAGGCGGTGAAGAAGCTGCGCAAACACGTGGAGAAGCGGCTCGAGGAGGCCTACGCCGCCTTCCCGCGCGTCGAGTCCCCCGTGGTGGTCACCGCCACCTCGAAGACGTTCCGTTCGCTCGCCCGGATCACCGGGGCGGCGCCCTCGGCGGCGGGCCCCTTCGTGAAGCGCCACCTGCGCGCGGACGACCTGCACCTGTGGGTGAACCGCCTCGCGGCGATGACCATCGCCGAGCGGGCGGAGCTGCCCGGCGTCTCGGAGGTCCGCGCGCACCAGGTGTTCGCCGGGGCGATCGTCGCGTTGGCGGCGATGCGTACGTTCGGCATCGCCCAGCTCGAGATCTGCCCGTGGGCGCTGCGCGAGGGCCTGATCCTCAACCGCCTCGACGCGCTCATGCTCGAAGGGCACCTCACCCGTGACGGCCGGCCCGGAGTCGGACACGTGAACCTCAACACGGACACCCTCCTGCCGGGGCTGAGCCTGGGGGTGCGCTGACCATGCCGGACTCCTCCGCCCACCTGGCCCCGGCCCCGCGCTTCGGCGCGGACATCCCGGTGACGCTCTCGTCGTCGTCGGTCTTCCCCCTGGGCACGCAGGACGTGTTCGCCACGGCAGAGGACCTCGGCTACGACGGCGTGGAGGTGATGGTCACCCACAACGCCTTCAGCCGTGATGCCGACCGTCTGGTGAAGCTCTCCGAACGCCACGGCCAGCCGATCGACTCGATCCATGCCCCGACCCTGCTGTTCACCCAGCAGGTCTGGGGCTCCGCATGGTCCAAGATCCGCCGCTCCGTGGAGCTGGCGCAGGCCGTGGGCGCGGCCACCGTGGTGGCCCATCCGCCGTTCCGCTGGCAGGGCACGTACGCGGTGCGCTTCGCCGAGGGGATCCAGGAGCTGATGGCGGAGACCGGTGTGGTGATCGCGGTGGAGAACATGTACCCGTGGCGGGCCTACGGCAGGGAGGCTAAGATGTATCTGCCGCACTGGAATCCGCTGCCCGAGCCCTACGAGCACATCTGCTGGGACTTCTCCCACGCGGCCATCGCCCGGGTGGACTCTCTCGACGCCGTCCGCGAGCTCGGGCCCCGGCTGCGGCACGTGCACCTCACCGACGGCAACGACTCCGGCAAGGACGACCACCTGATCCCTGGCGAGGGCACCCAGCCCGTCGCCGAGTCCCTGCGCCATCTGGGTCGAGTGGGTCTGGCCGGTACCGTGTGTGTGGAGGTCGGCACCCGCGGCGTCGAGTACGCCGGGCAGCGCGAGGAGAAGCTCGCCGCATCCCTCGCCTTCGCCCGCGAGCACCTCGCCGCCTCTGGGCCGGCCGCCTGATCGAGACCACCGATCCGTCGAAGGAGCGATCCACCCCATGATGCAGACCCCCACCGACGCCCGCATCGCCATTCTCGGACTGGGCACCATGACCGGCGCCATCCTGGCCGGGATGCTGGAACAGGGGGTGCCCACGGAGAACGTCGTGGCCACCACCCGCTCCGCCGCCTCCGCCGAGAAGGCCGCCGCACGGCACGGGGTGACCGTGACCTGTCAGGAGCAGGACCCGCAGGCCAACCACGCCGCCGTCGCCGAGGCGGACATCGTGCTCGTCGGCGTCAAGCCGAAGGACATGGTCGCCACCCTCAAGGACCTGGCACCGTCGCTGCGCCCGGACACGGTGGTGGTCTCCGTGGCCGCCGGCGTCACCTCCGCCACCCTGGCTGCGGTCCTGTCGGAGGGCCAGCCGATCGTGCGCACCATGCCGAACACCCCGCTGACCGTGGGCTCCGGCGTGGTCGGCGTGGCCGACGGGCCGACCGTCACCGCCGCGCAGTCCGCCGCCGTGCGTGCCCTGTTCGCCGGCTCCGGCCTGGTGGTGCCTGTGGAGGAGGAGCAGCTCTCGGCCGTGGTGGCCACCGCCGGCTCCGCCCCGGCCTATGTGTTCCTGCTCGCCGAGCTGATCGCCGCCCACGGCGCGCAGCTGGGCCTGGATGCCGAGGCCGCCGAGGCCATGGCCGCCGCCACCGTGAAGGGCGCCGGCATCATGCTCCAGCAGGAGGGCGCCAAGGCCGAGGACCTGCGCAAGGCCGTGATGAGCCCGAACGGGACCACCGAGAAGGCCGTTGAGGCGTTCCTCGACGGCGGCATGGAGGACCTCGTGAACCGCGCCATGGACGCAGCCGCGAAGCGCGACGCAGAAATGGCCGAGGAGTTCCGCGCCTGACCTGAGCCCGCCCCCAGACGCTTTCGCTCGCGAAACGGGAGGCGCAGACAGACACCGATGCCCCCGTCACCACACCCTGTGGTGACGGGGGCGTTGTGGGGAGCGGCCGTCGTCGGGGAACGGTGAAACGGAAGGCGAGTGCGCGGTTCTAGCGGGCGCTCTCCGCGAGCACATGCGTCCGAAACTCGTCGTCGAGGCGCGTGAAGGCGCGGTGCCGCGGCCGAAGACCGCGAGCAGCGCCGGGACCTCTCAGGGCCGCGCGGCGAAGCGCTCGATCAGGTCTGTGTGGCCGGAGACGATCAGCGTGTCCCGCGGGCCGACCTTGGTGTCCGGCTGGGCGTACGTGAACTCCTCGCCCGGGGTCTTCACGCCCACGATCGTCACGCCGTACTTCTTGCGCACGTCCGACTCGGACAGGGTGAAGCCCACGGTCTCCGTCGGCGGGTGCATCTTGACGATCGCGAAGTCGTCGTCGAACTCGATGAAGTCCAGCATGCGCCCGTTGACCAGGTGCGCGGCGCGCACGCCGGCGTCGAACTCCGGGAAGATGATGTGGTTGGCGCCGATGCGGCGCAGGATCTTGCCGTGCGCGGCGGTGATGGCCTTGACCCAGAGGTGCGGGATCTCCAGGTCCACGAGGTTCACGGTGATCAGCACCGAGGACTCGATGGACGTGCCCACGCCCACCACCGCGGCGGAGAAGTCCTCCGCACCGAGCTGGCGCAGCGCCTCGGCGTCCGTGGCGTCCGCCTCCACCACATGGGTCAGCGTGGACGCCCACTTCTGCACCAGCACCGGGTCCTTCTCGACTGCCAGCACCTCACGTCCCTGGGCCACGAGCTCCTGGGCGGTGGCCGCGCCGAAGCGGCCCAGGCCGATCACGAGGACGGGGGCATGGGGGTCGATGCGCTTCTGGTCAGCCAAGGATCGGCCTCTCGACGGGGTAACGGTAGAGCACACGGCGCTGGCGCAGGGCCAGGGCCGCGGCGAACGTGATTGTACCGACGCGGCCGGCGAACATCAGGCCCGTCAGCACGTAGACGCCGGCCGGCGGCAGCTCCGCGGACAGGCCGGTGGACAGCCCGCAGGTGGCGAACGCGGAGATCGCCTCGAACAGCGCCCGCTGCAGCTGCTCCTCCGTCATGGCGAGCACCGTCAGGGTGGCCGTGAGCACCAGGGTGGCGCCGAGGGCCAGCACCGCGATCGCCACGCGCAGGGTCTCCGAGGCGATCGTGCGCCCGTGGACGGTGACCTCCTTGTCACCGCGGGCCTCGGCCACGATCGCCAGGAACATCACGGCCAGCGTGGTGACCTTGATGCCGCCGGCGGTGGAGGCCGAGCCGCCGCCCACGAACATCAGCGCGTCCGTCAGCAGCAGGGTCTCCGCGGTCTGGGCGTTCACGTCGATCACCGAGAAGCCGCCGGAGCGGGTCATCACGGAGGCGAACAGGGACTGGCCGATCTGCTCCGGCCCGCCCACGCCGGCGAGGGTGTCCGGGTTGGTGTGCTCGAAGAGCCAGATGAAGACCGCGCCCAGCACCAGCAGGATGAGGGTGACCTCCACGGTCAGCTTCGTGTGCAGGTTCCACTGCCTGTAGCGCCAGCCCTTCTGCATCAGCACGAGCACCACCGGGAAGCCCAGGGCGCCCACGAAGACGCCGAGGCCGATCAGCGTGAGCAGGTAGGGCTCGTGGGCGAAGTCGCTCAGGCCGTTGGGGTGCAGGCTGAAGCCGGCGTTGTTGAAGGCGCTCACCGCATAGAAGACGGCGTGCCAGAGTCCGGCCCCCACCGAGCCGGCCTCCGCGATGAACCGCGGCGCCATCAGTGCGGTGAGGACCAGCTCCGCGGACAGCACCGTCACCACCACCACGCGCAGCAGCGTGCCGACCTCGCCCACGTGGCCCGTGGTCATGCCGCCCTCCTGGGTGAGCAGCTTGGACCGGACGCCGAGGTGGCGGGAGACGGCCAGCGTCAGCAGGGACGCCATGGACAGGATGCCCAGGCCGCCGATCTGGACCGCCACCAGGATGATCACGTGGCCGAACGTGGACCAGTGCCCTGCCGTGTCCACCGTGGTCAGGCCGGTCACCGAGACGGCGGAGACGGCGGTGAACATCGCGTCGTGCAACGGGGTGGGGTGGCCGTCCCGTGCGGCGAGCGGCAGGGACAGCAGGGCGGTGAAGACCGCCGAGACCAGGGCGAACGCCGTCAGCGCGGAGCGGGCGGGGGAGGACCCGGCCAGGTGCTTGACCGTGTGCGAGGTGCGGCGGACCGCCGCGCGCACGCCGCGGCCGGACTCTAGTGAGGAGGAGTTCCACGGCTGGGGACGGCGTCGCCTCACCGGGCGGGGGCGCGGCACCGATCGGTGCACCGCGGGAGGCAGGCGGCGTGGACGGGCAGGGGCCATGGGTCGACAGGCTACCCGTGGACCGGCCTCGTGTACGCGGGCGCGCATCAGCGCCCGCAAACACGTGTGGTGCGCACGCGAGGGCTTCACCTGTCCGTCATGCGGGGCGCGTCACCTGTCCGTCATGAAAGGCCCTCGACAGGCGTGAGGGGGCGCACAGTCGTAGGCTGTGAGTGATGAGTGCCACGTCTTCACCCAGTGATTCCCAGCCGGCAGCGGTCGTCTGGCACTCGGACCTGCTCAAGTACCGATTCAGCGCCGAGCATCCGATGGCCCCGCTCCGACTCGATCTCACCCACCGTCTGATCGAGTCCTTCGACCTGCTCTCGGGCGAGAACGTGCGAATCATCGAACCGCCGGTGGCCACGGACGAGCAGCTCCAGCTCGCCCACGCCCCGGAGTACATCGCCGCGGTGAAGGCCGCCTCCTCGGGCGGCACGGAGGACGAGGAGCACGGCCTCGGCTCCGAGGACTGCCCGATCTTCCCGGACCTGCACGAGTCCGCCGCGCGCATCGCCGGCGGCACGCTGGCCGCTGCCGAGGCCGTCTGGTCCGGCGAGGTCAGGCGCGCAGTGAACTTCTCCGGTGGCATGCACCACGCCTCCCGCAAGGCGGCCTCCGGGTTCTGCATCTACAACGACTGCGCCGTGGCCATCCAGCGTCTGCTGGACCTGGGCGCCGAGCGCATCGCCTACGTGGACGTGGACGCCCATCACGGCGACGGCACCCAGTCGATCTTCTACAACGACCCCCGCGTGCTGACGATCTCCATCCATGAGACCGGGTTCGCCCTGTTCCCCGGCACCGGGTTCGCCAACGAGGTGGGCGGACCGGAGGCGCTCGGCTCGGCCGCGAACGTCGCCGTCCCGGCCCGCACCGGTGACGCCGGCTTCCTGCGGGCCACCCACGCCACCGTCCCCCAGCTGCTGCGCGCCTTCGCCCCGCAGGTGCTCGTCACGCAGCACGGCTGCGACTCCCATCATGCCGACCCGCTGGCGGACCTGCGCCTGTCCGTGGACGGTCAGCGTCAGCTCGCCTTCGACCTGGCGGACTGGGCGGACCAGTTCTGCCAGGGCCGGTGGATCGCCACGGGCGGCGGCGGCTACAACCCGCTGAAGGTGGTGCCGCGCGCCTGGGCCCATCTCACGGCGATCGTGCTGGACGCCCCCATTCCGATCAGGGCTGAGATCCCGCAGGCGTGGGTGGACCACGTGACGTCCCTCACCGCGGACGAGCTCACCGGAGACATGTCCTCGGCACCGGAGGACGAGGAGGGCCGCATCCCCACCACCATGGGAGAGGGGGCGGACGTGTGGTGGCGCTCGTGGGAGGTCGGCTACGACCCGTCCGACCCGGTGGACCAGGCCATCATGGCCACCCGCAAGGAGCTCTTCCCGTACCACGGCCTGGATCCCTGGTTCGACTGAGGCCTGCCGCGCCGGCGTCCGCGGATCCGCGTGGATTCGCGCGCTGCAGGCGCGCCCGGTATTGTGGCGGGGAACGTTTTACAAGCGTTCCACATCCGGTGGAATGCGGGTCGGCCCGGCTGTCCAGTCAGCTCGGTGCGGTCCGAGTGACCCCGCCGACCGTCGCCCCCGACATGAGGAGACCCCATGGGTTCTGTGATCAAGAAGCGCCGCAAGCGCATGTCGAAGAAGAAGCACCGCAAGCTGCTTCGCAAGACCCGGCACCAGCGTCGCAACAAGAAGTGACGCCTGCTCCGGAGAGCAGACGCGAGGCCGCCGTCCCGTCCGGGACGGCGGCCTCGCTCTGTTCCGGGGGCCGTGCGGTGCGCGCCGAACCCGTGCGGGGCCCTGCCGGGCTTCGTGCCTCCGTGCCCGGCGGTCGTTGCCCGCGGTGCCCGTAGGGTGGTGTGCATGGACTCAGACACCACGACGGCGGCCCCCGCCTCCGCCATTCGCCCTCGCGTCCAGCTGCTGGTCAAGGAGGGGTGCCACCTGTGTGCGGCCGCCGTGGAGACGGTCGCGGAGGTCTGCGGCCGGCTGGGGGAGGCCTACGAGCTCCTCGACGGCGCCGAGCACCCGGAGCTGGCCGAGCGGCACGCGGAGGAGATCCCGGTGCTGTTCGTGGACGGCGTCCAGCGCGACTTCTGGCGCGTGGACCCGGTGCGGCTGGAGCGGATGCTCACCGCCGCCTGATCACTTCACGCGCATCGTCTTCGCCCAGGCCCGCTGACGCATGTACTCGGTGGAGTCTGGGCGGTAGGCCATCACGATGCCGCCCACGCCCAGCAGGACCCACACGATCTCCAGGCCCGGCATGCCGCCGAGCAGGCTGGTGAGCATCATCAGCAGCGAGAGCGCTGCCAGCACGGTGCCGACGATGCGTGCGGGGCGGGAGCCGGAGCGGATCTTGAAGGCGACCAGCAGGTACAGCACCAACGCCACCAGGGCGAAGGCGGTCATGAACCCGGGCATCAGGTCCATGGTCGTCTGCATCATCTGCTCGGCCTCGGTGCCGGTGAGGCCGGAGGCCTCCACCTGCTGGCGGGTGACGTCCTCGACGAGGGCCTTGCCCTCCGGGGTCGTGAGCGCGAAGGCACCGGCGAGCGTGGAGCCGACCATGACGACCGCGGCCGCGATGATCAGCCAGAACGCCACGGTGATGGACGTGGGCCGCACCGGCTCCTGCACCGGGCCGCCCCACTGCTGGCCGGGCTGCCCCCACGGCTGCTGAGGGCCCCACTGCTGCCCGCTCGGGCCGTTCCAGCCCGGCCCGCCCGGCGGCGGGGGAAAGGCGCCCTGCTGCGGCTGCTGCCACTGCTGCGGCTGCTGTCCGGGAGCGCCGGGCTGCCCCTGCGGTCCGCCGTACGGGTTCTGGCCGTAGGGGTTCTGCCCGTACTCGGAGCCGGCGCGGTACTCCTGCCCGTCCCCGCCCGAGCCGTAGGCGCCTGCGTTCGCGCCGCCGTACTCCTGTCCGTAGGTGGGGCGGTCCTGGTTCTCGCTCACGGCGGTGTCCTTCCGTCGGCGTCGGTCGGTCTGCGCGGTCGCGCGGCCTGTGGCCTCCCACGCTAGTGCCTGTCGGCTCTCCGCGTCTCTGACAGACTGGGGACATGAGCGTTCTGGCCACGGTGCATCTCGTCCGTCACGGTGAAGTCTTCAACCCGGACCGCCTCCTCTACGGGCGCCTGCCGGGGTTCGGCCTGTCCGACCTCGGTCTGCAGATGGCCGATGGTGTGGCCGAGTGGTTCGTGGAGCGGGCGAACCGCATTCAGCGCCAGCCGGCCATCGTGGCGGCCTCCCCGCTGCAGCGCGCGAAGCAGACCGCGGCCCCCATCGCCGCGGCGTTCGGCAAGAAGCTGGAGACCGAGCCGAACCTGATCGAGGCCGAGAACGCCTTCGAGGGCATGTCCAACGTGGCCGCCACCCTGAAGTCCACCCCGAGCCTGTGGCCGAAGCTGCGCAACCCCGCACGCCCGTCCTGGGGCGAGCCGTACATCCAGCAGGTGCAGCGCATGGTGGAGGTCGTCCAGCGCTCCCGCGACGTCGCGGTGGACACCCTGGGCCCGGGCGCCGAGGCCATCCTCGTCTCACACCAGCTGCCGATCTGGGTGACCCGACTGGCCACTGAGGGGCGTCCGCTCATGCACGACCCGCGCCGGCGCGAGTGCACCCTCACCTCCGTGACCTCCCTGGTCTTCGAGGACGGCCGCGAGCGGCCGCGCGTGGAGTACCACGAACCCAATGCGCACCTGCTCGCCCAGGCCGCCAACCTGCCCGGCGCCTGAGGCGCTCCGCGCCCCTTCCCGACGACGGCCCCCTCGCCTTCACGCCTGCCTCGCCCCGCCCGGGGCGAGGGGACGGTCCCAGGTGCGGGGCCGTCGTCGTGGAGCCCGTCTTCAAGGTTCCGGTCAGGATGGGAGGGCAGACTAGACTGGTCAGAATCCCTGATGCTGTTTTCCGCGCCTGTGACGAGGAGGTTCCTCCATGCCCGCGTCCCGTCTGACCCGTCGACGTCTGCTGGCGGGACTGGGCTTCGGCGCGGCCGCCCCGCTGCTCGTGGCGTGCGGGGGAGGAGACGACGTCCTGGCCGGCCAGGCCGGCAACGCGGACGGCAAGAACTACATCGCCGGAGACGGCTCCGTGGCCGAGTACGCACAGGCAGAGCGCTCGGAGCCGGTGGAGTTCTCCGGCGCCCTGTTCGACGGCACCGAGGTGTCCGCCGAGTCCCTGCGCGGCGCCCCCGCACTGCTGAACTTCTGGTACGCCGCCTGCGCGCCGTGCCGCATCGAGGCCCCGCACCTGGTCTCCCTCCACGGGCAGTTCGAGTCTGAGGGCGTGAGGTTCCTCGGCGTGAACGTCCGGGACACCGCCACCACGGCCCGGGCCTTCGAGCGCAGCTTCGAGATCCCGTACCCCTCCATGGAGGACCTCTCCGGCGACGTGCTGCTCGCCCTCTCCGACTTCGTGCCCCCGCAGGCCGTGCCCTCCACCCTCGTGCTGGACGCCGAGGGCCGGGTCGCGGCCCGTGTGCTCGGCGCCGTCGAGGAGGGCACCCTGCGCGCCCTGCTCAGGACCGTGGTCGACGAGCAGGGCCAGTGACCTCAGCGCCGATGCAGAACAACCCCTTCGCCGAGGCAGTCCTGGACGGATCCCTGCTGGTCGCCGGGCCCATCGCGCTGCTGGCCGGCATCGTGTCCTTCCTGTCCCCGTGCGTGCTGCCGCTCGTGCCCGGCTACCTCGGCTATGTGACTGGCCTCGGGGGAGAACGCCTCGAGGACCGCCGACGCAGCCGCCTGGTGCTCGGCGCCGTGCTGTTCGTGCTCGGCTTCTCCGCGGTGTTCGTGCTGGCCGGCGTGATGTTCGCGCAGATCGCGTTCTGGCTGCAGCGGGACGGAGAGTGGGTGACCCGCCTGCTGGGCGTGGCGGTGATCCTGCTCGGCATCGTCTTCCTCGGCCGGTTCGATCGGCTCCAGACCGAGCGCCGCCTGCACCTGAAGCCCGCGGCCGGACTCGTGGGTGCACCGCTGCTCGGCATGACCTTCGGCCTCGGCTGGGCCCCCTGCATCGGCCCGACCCTCGCCGCGGTCCTGGCCATGGCCGCCGCCGGGGCGGACGGGGCGGCCGGCCGCGGGGCCCTGCTGGCCTTCGTCTACTGCCTGGGCCTGGGCCTGCCGTTCATCCTCATCGCCCTCGGCGTGGAGCGCGGGATGAGCGCCCTCGCCTTCTTCCGCCGCCACCGCCGCGCCGTGCAGGTGTTCGGCGGCGTCCTGCTGATCGTCCTCGGCCTGGTCATGGTGACCGGCCTGTGGAGCGCGTGGACCCTCCAGCTGCAGACCTGGTTCCAGAACGAGGTGAGTCTTCCCCTGTGAGCACCCGAGCGAAGAAGGCCGAGGCGGCGCTGCCGACGCTCGGCGCGAAGGAGATGGCGCGCTGGGCCTGGACCCAGCTCACCAGCATGCGCACCGCGCTGATGCTGCTGCTCCTGCTCGCCGTGGCCGCCGTGCCCGGCTCCCTGGTGCCGCAGCGCCGGGCCGGCCCGGAGATCGTGGACCAGTGGATCGAGGACAACCCGTTCTGGGGCCCGATCCTGGACTTCCTGCAGTTCTTCGACGTGTACACGTCCGTGTGGTTCTCCGCGATCTACCTGCTGCTCTTCGTGTCTCTGGTGGGCTGCGTGGTGCCGCGTGCGATCAAGCACGTGAAGGTCATGAAGTCCCCGCCGCCGCGCACGCCTCGCCGGCTGTCCCGCCTCCCGGAGTCCGGCACCGTGGTGCTGGAGGAGGAGGGCCCGGCACCGGAGCAGGCGGTGGCGCAGGCCAAGGCCTGGCTGAAGAAGCGCGGGTACCGCGTGGCGGACCACTCCGACGAGCGCGGGCCGTCCGTCTCCGCCGAGCGCGGCTACCTCCGCGAGATCGGCAACATCGTCTTCCACTTCTCGCTGATCGGCGTGCTCGTGTTCATGGCCTACGGCGGCATGACGAAGTACACCGGCCAGAAGATCCTCGTGGAGGGGGAGGGCTTCGCCAACAACCTGGTGGCCTACGACTCCTTCACTCCGGGCACGTACTTCAACGCAGACCAGCTGAAGCCCTTCTCCCTCAAGCTCGAGTCCTTCGACGCCGTGTTCGAGCGCCAGTCCGAGACCCACTACGGCCAGCCGATCGACTACACCGCGCGCATGGAGGTCCGCGAGGGTCCCGGCGCAGAACCCGCGGAGGAGATCCTCAAGGTCAACAGCCCCCTGGACGTGCACGGTGTCCGCGTGTACCTCGTCGGCAACGGCTATGCCCCCGTGGTGACCATCCGCGACGGTGAGGGGGACATCGCCTTCCAGGGCCCGGTGGTGACCCGGGTCCAGGACCAGATGTACACCTCCCTGGCGGTCATCAAGGCCCCCGACGCCACACCGGACCAGCTCGGTTTCGTCGGCCTGTTCCTCCCCGCCGCCGTGGAGGGCGAGGACGGCGTCGCGGTCTCGGTGGACCCGGAGCTGCTCAAGCCGCAGCTGATCCTGAACTCCTACTACGGCGACCTCGGCCTGGACGCCGGCGTCCCGCAGAACGTGTACGTCCTGGACACGGAGAACCTCACCGAGCTCAACAGCCGCACGAACTCGAACGGCGGCATCACCCTGGACGAGGGACAGACCTACGAGCTGCCGGACGGCAAGGGCTCCATCAGCTTCGACGGCGTCCGCCGCTACGTCGGCCTGGACCTGCACTACGACCCGGGCAAGTGGGGCGTGGGCGTCTTCGCCGCCACCGCCCTGATCGGCCTGGCCGTGAGCCTGTTCGTCCGTCGCCGCCGCGTCTGGGTGCGGGCGGACACGGACGAGGCAGGCCGCACCAGGGTGGAGTACGCCCTGCTCGCCCGTGGCGAGGCCACCGGCCTGCGCGCGGAGAACGTCGCGCTGCGCTCGGCCATGGAGAAGATGTGGCCGGTGACCGCTCCGGAGAGCGACAATGGACCTGAAGGCGAGGGTGACCCTGCGCCTCGCCACACCCCTGGATCAGGAGTCTGACCGTGTTCAACCCGACGGCCCCCGTCAACGAGCAGCTCGCCCTGTACAGCGATCTGTTCATGCTCATCGCCGCCCTCGTCTACGCGGCCTCGTTCATCGTGTTCGCCGTCGACATGGCGGTGGCCTCGACCACCATCAAGCGCCTCGAAGAGGAGCTGGCAACCGAGCGCGACCTGGCCCGCCACGCACAGCGCTCCGCCGTCTCCGTAGGCGGCCGCGGCGGCGGCTCCACCGCCCTGCTGGACCGTGATCCGGCCGACTCCGCTGCGCTGGACCGCACCGGGGACGGTGCCGAGTCCGACCTGGTGGACGAGGACATGGACTACACCGGCCGGGGCCGGCGTCCGATCGCCAACGTGGCGGTGGCCGTGCTCGGCATCGGCTGGGCCCTGCACGCCTTCGCCGTGGTGGCCCGCGGCCTGGCCTCCCACCGTGTGCCGTGGGGCAACCTCTACGAGTTCATGACCACGGGCGCCCTGCTCGTCACGACCGTCTACCTGATCTTCCTGTTCCGCAAGGACCTGCGCTTCGTGGGCACCTTCGTCACCGGACTCGTGGTGGCCATGATGTGCGCCGCCACCATGGGCTTCCCGACCCCGGTCGGCCACCTGCAGCCGCCGCTGCAGTCCCCGTGGCTCGTGATCCACGTGTCCATCGCCGTGCTGTCCACCGCGCTGTTCACCCTGACCGCCGCGATGTCCATCCTCCAGCTGGTCCAGTCCAACGCCCAGAGCCGCCTGATGCAGGGCAAGGGCACCTGGTCCTTCCTGCGCCTCGTGCCGACCGCCGGTGCCCTGGAGAACTGGTCCTACCGCATCAACGCCGTGGGCTTCGTGATGTGGTCCTTCACCCTGATCGCCGGCGCCATCTGGGCCGAGGCCGCCTGGGGCCGCTACTGGAACTGGGACACCAAGGAGGTGTGGACCTTCGTGATCTGGGTGGTCTACGCCGCCTACCTGCACGCCCGCGCCACCCGCGGCTGGACCGGCAACCGCTCGGCCTGGCTGTCGATCATCGGCTTCGCCTGCATCGTGTTCAACTACACGATCGTGAACATGTACTTCCCGGGCCTGCACTCCTACGCCGGCGTCCCGGAGTGAGCCGGGACGACCGCTGAGACGTCCTGAACACGGACGTGGGGCCCCGGACCGGTGCGGTCCGGGGCCCCACGTGTGTCTGCGATCGGCCGGCGGCGCTCCTGCCTCAACGGGCTGCGGTGCTCCTGCCCTCAGCGGCCAGCGGCGCTCCTGCCCTCAGCGGCCAGCGGCGCGCCTGCCCTCAACGGGCGGCGGCGCGCCTGCCCTCAGCGGCCGGTCGGGGAGTCCGTGCCGGTCTCCTCCGGGCCGTCCTCGCCGTCTGTGCGGCCCGCACCGTCCTCGCCGTCCGTGCGGCTCCTGTCGCGGTGGTCGTCCGCCCCGCCGTCGCCCGTGCGGCCCTCGGAGCCGGGCCGCTCGCGCAGGCGGCGCTCCCGCTCGTCGAGCTGCTTCGCACGGCGTTCCAGGTCCGCCTCGCGCTGGTCCTGGCGGCGCTGGACGCGGAGGTTGCGCAGGAACTCCTCGTCGTCGTCCGGGGCGGACATGCGCGGCTCGGCGTGCGCGGCGGAGGCCGTGCGGGCCCGGCCCAGGATCAGCCAGAGCAGGGGGCCGACCAGCGGCAGCAGCAGGACCACCAGGAACCACACCGCCTTCGGCATCGAACGGACCTGGTGCTTCGGCGTCAGCAGCAGCTCGAAGAGGCAGTAGAGCGTCAGGGCCACGATGACGATGATCGCGGGGATGAGGAAACGGGGCATGGGGACCATTCTAGGAATCGGGCGGGGCGTCGTCCGCCCAGGCAGTCCTCACCGGCCGGGCCTAGATGTACCCGGCCATCACGTTGATGACACTCGTTGAGCGGGAGTCTTGCCCCCAAGC
>NZ_FUKP01000064.1:0-1620 GCF_900163825.1 Micrococcus lylae
ACCACTTGCGCTCCCGCCGCAGGGCGTGGATCTGGGCGACCAGGACCGGATCGAGTCGGTCAGGTGAGCGCCGGGGCCGGCTGGACCGGTCCTGAAGTCCTGCCTCGCCTTGAGCCTTGTAGCGGGCGACCCAGGTGGCCACCGTGGGCCGGCTCACCCGGAACTCAGCGGCCACGTGGGCTTGCGGGATCCCGTCGTTCAGGTGACGGTGGACCATCCTGAGACGGCCGGTGGGGGTCAGGGGTGCGTTAGCGTGAGTCATGAGTGGGCCTTTTCGAGCAGGTCGGTGGTGTAGGAACTTCCATCCTGCGGGAGAGGCCCACTCGTCTCATCTCAGCCCGGCACCCATGTCAAGAACCTCATGACCCACAACACCTAGGGTGTGGGGCATGAGCGACCAGCACGACGCCACGCCCACGTCCCTGACCGCAGCCACCGACCCGTCCGTCTCAGCCCCGACCTCCCCGCGCCCGGAGTACCGCAAGGTCGGCGTGATCGGCGCCGGCGCCGTGGGCACCTCGGTCTGCTTCTCGGCCCTGATGAGCGGAGTCGCGGACGAGGTCGCCCTGTACGACATCGACGAGGCCAAGGTCCGTGCCGAGGTCCTGGACCTGGCCCACGGGACCGCATTCACCGCCGCCCACACCATGACCGGAGGCGCCGACCCGGCGGTGTTGTCCGGCTCCTCGGTGGTGGTCATCACTGCCGGGGCGAAGCAGAAGCCGGGGCAGACCCGCCTGGACCTGGCCGAGGCCAACGTGGCCATCCTGCGCTCACTGATCCCCACCGTGCAGGAGCACGCGCCGGACGCCCTGCTGGTGCTCGTGACGAACCCGGTGGACGTGCTCACCCTGGTGGCTCAGCGGATCTCCGGCCTGCCCGCCGGGCGGGTCATCGGCTCCGGCACCCTGCTGGACACCGCCCGACTGCGCTGGCTGCTGGCCTCCCGCGTTGGCGTACACCCGCGCTCGGTGCATGCCGCGGTGCTCGGCGAGCACGGGGACACGGAGTTCCCCGCCTGGTCCACGGCCTCCGTGGGACCGGTGCCGTTGCTGCGCTGGCCCTCGGCGGCGGCCCCGCAGTTCACCCGCCCGGACCTGGACGCGATCGCGGACTCGGTGACCAACGCCGCCTACGAGGTCATCCAGGGCAAGGGCGCCACCAACCATGCGATCGGCGTGGCCACGAACCGCCTGCTGGAGTCCGTGTTCAAGGACGAGCGTGCCGTCCTGCCGGTGTCCACCGTCCTGGACGGCGAGCACGGGCTCACCGACGTCGCCCTGTCCCTGCCCTCCGTCGTGGGACGGGCCGGCGTGCTCCAGGTGTTGGAGACGGACCTGGACGCCGGTGAGGTCCGCCAGCTGCAGGCCTCGGCCCGGGCACTGCAGGAGGCGGCGGGGTCGCTCGGGTTCTGAGCGCCCCGACGTCTCCCGTCGCCCTTCTCGTGACACCTCCACCGATCAGGACGAGCGAGTGCAGGCCGGCCGGGGTCGTGGCGTGCGCGCAGCGACGGGGCCTCTAGGGCGTGTTGCTAAAGTGGCTCTTCACAATCGAGGGTGTAGACGGGGGGGCTCGGGGAAGTGGCGCGTCGATAGCTGGATAGAGGTCGAGGCCTTCCGA
>NZ_FUKP01000062.1:0-2912 GCF_900163825.1 Micrococcus lylae
TCATGATTCTTACCGTTCCTCTCGGTACGGCTTACACAGACCATCTGACACGCCCTAGAGAAGGGCGCAGAGCACAAGCACCACACGGCCCGTGCGGGGCAGGAGCGGCTCCCTTCCGGCGGCGGTGTCGCGCGGGTGCGTAGCTGATTGTGCGGTCACAGTCTCACGGTAGCCCAGCGTCGCTCGGCGATCGGTCGACTCCCAGCCCGGTGGCCCCGCCCCTCACCGGCTCCGCCGCCTTCCCGACGACGGCCGGTTCAGATCGCGTCATCCCGCACGCCGCGCTGCCGGCGCGCCCCGCGCACCGCATAGAGCACCATGCCGGTGGCCCACAGTGCCGCGCCCACTCCGAGGCGAGCACCCAGCAGGTCCGCGTTGAACAGCACATTCGCCTCCCAGGGCATCAGGGACAGGGCGAACACCGCGGACACGGCCAGCGGGAGCACGGTGCCCGCCGTCGGACCCCAGAGCACGAGAGCCATCATCGCCAGCCCCCACCAGAACAACGGGAAGCTCAGGAACACGTGCACCGGGTCCAGACCCCTCGGGAGGAGCAGGCAGGCGATGCCCGACACCGCCGCCAGCAACACGGTAAGGGTGAAGCCCCAGGCCAGACGCCGCAACACGATCGACCGCGTCGAGACGTCCGTGATCCAGGCGAGGCGATCGCGAAGCAGAAGCGCTGCGGCGCCACACACCCCGGCCTGCACCGCGAGGCCGGCCGCGGCAGGGTCGGTGGCGGCGTCGTCGAGCAGCACCGTCGAGGGAGCCACGCGAGGCAGTCCCACCGTCATCGCCACGGCCGCCAGCACCATCCCGCAGAGGATGCCTGCCAGCGGAGCCCATGTGCATCCATGGGCCAGAAGCCACGCCCGCACCGGGAGGATCCCGCCTGACGATGGCCTCTCCCCAGCGGCGGTGGTGGACCCTCCCGAGAACGACCACCGTCTCATGGCAGGTCCGCCTCGGAGAGGGTGCAGGAGGCGACGGCGTCTGCATGCGAGGCCCACCAGTCGCGGCGTTCGGAGGGAGCGAGGTCCGCGAAGGCGGCGGCCCGCTCGCTGAGGCGCTGTCGCTCTTCGTCGGTGAACCCAGGGTGCTCGGACAACGGCGTGTCGTACGGGGCGCGCAGGTCGTCCGGCGGTACACCGAGAGCGCTGCCCCAGCCGTAGAAGAGGGCGGTCTGTGCCTCCAGTCCGAGGACACTGCCGTCCTGCGCGGAGGCCTGGGGGCCGTCGTCGGAGGAACAGCGTGCCAGCAGCAGCCCGCGCCCGAGACCTGCAAGGGTCTGGGCACGGTCCGGATATGCGGTGACCACCTCATTGCCTCCGGCGGAGGGCACCAGCAGTCCGGAATCCGCTGAACCCTCCGGATCCGTGTGGAGGAGATCAGGGTCGTCACTCACGCGAACGGGACGCAGCGGCGCCGGCAGCTCGGCCAGACCCTCCTCCACGAACCGGGAGTAGCGTCCGAGCCCGGGTGCGCTCCAGGGAGACAGACAGACCTCGGCACGCCCGTCAGTACAGGTGGCGACTCGATCGGTCGGACGACGCAGCTGTCCTTCCGGAACGGTGGATACCAGGAACCCGCACACAAGGACCGTCAACCCGGCGAACACCGCAGTTCGCCGGCGCCCGACGACAGCCGCCACCAGAGCCAGACCCACGGCCACCGCCGCCGCCACGCAGAGGCCCGCCGGCAGACCAGCCGGCATGTCCGTCTGCCACCCGGTCCAGGGGGAAGGTGTGAGCAGTGCTGCCGCCGGCGCGTCCACGGTCGTGTTCAGCACGTAGGTCCCGGCGTATCCCAGCACAGCGGCCAGGACGGGGGCCCAGCGGTGCGGGAACCACCAGCCGACCGCCACACCGCACACGCAGAGGCTCACGCTCCAGGCCCACGAACCGAGGGCCCAGAGCACGAGGACGCCCCAGGACCATGCGACCGGACCGACTCCGGCCAGAGTGAAGGAGGCGGTGGCCACAATGGAGAGCACCAGCACATGGACCAGGGCACAGAGGGCGGTCGCCCACCGCAGCAATGGTGCAAGTCGCTCGAGCGGGGTGCGAACGGACAGGCTCTGCTGCTCACCGGTGGATGCCGCGCGGAGTGGGATCGTCGCCCACGCCAACGCCGCCGAGCCGGTGATCGCCAGGATCACCACCGCCAACTCCGTCGCCTGCGCCACCGCGGCCGGAGGCCATCCCAGCCACCGATGCCGAGACGCGAACAGGGCGGCGGCGACCGCGGCTGTCGTGAGCACGACCAGACCGACGGACATGGATTCCAGGCGACCACGGGGTCCGTGCATCAGAGGTTCTCCGGCGGCGCGCCGCTGAGCAGGCGGGTCACGGTGGCGGTCGCGTGGCCGGCGTCGACCCCCTTCGGGACCAGGTCCTGCAGCGGCGAGGCGTGGGTGACCCGTCCGTTCGCGAGCACCACCACGTGTTCGGCCGTGGCCAGGATGTCCTCCACCAGGTGCGTAGAGATCACCACCGTCCGGTCGGCCCCGAGGTCTCGGATGATCTCGAGGAGGCAAGCTGTTGTGGGTCATGAGGTTCTTGACATGGGTGCCGGGCTGAGATGAGACGAGTGGGCCTCTCCCGCAGGATGGAAGTTCCTACACCACCGACCTGCTCGAAAAGGCCCACTCATGACTCACGCTAACGCACCCCTGACCCCCACTGGCCGTCTCAGGATGGTCCACCGCCACCTGCACGACGGGATCCCGCAGGCACACGTGGCCGCTGAGTTCCGGGTGAGCCGGCCCACGGTGGCCACCTGGGTCGCCCGCTACAAGGCTCAAGGCGAGGCAGGACTTCAGGACCGGTCCAGCCGGCCCCGGCGCTCACCTGACCGACTCGATCCGGTCCTGGTCGCCCAGATCCACGCCCTGCGGCGGGAGCGCAAGTGGT
>NZ_FUKP01000061.1:0-30516 GCF_900163825.1 Micrococcus lylae
TGCGAACTGATCCGTTCCGCGCCTCAGCACGAGAAAGAACTCTACACACATCCCCACCCACACGCAAAATCGGGGTGTCCACACATGCCGAAGGCCTCGTTCTCCGCGGAATCCTGCGGAGAACGAGGCCTTCCGAGCCAGCGCTCTCATCCCATTGCGGGCCACCATTCCAGGTGACCTCGACCACTTCCGGGCGTACGCCGTCGTCGGGACAGGGCGGGAGCGATCGGCAGCGGTCCTCTGCCGGCTCCGCGGACGTGTCAGAGGGACAGGGCAGCGGTCCTCTGCCGGCTCCCCGGACGTGTCAGAGGGACAGGTCTGCGGCAGCCATGTTCTTCTTCCCCCGGCGGATGAGCAGCCAGCGGCCGGCGAGGGCGTCGCCGGAGCCGAACGTCTGCTCCATGTCCGACACCTTGACGTTGTTCACGGACGCTCCGCCGTCCTTGATGATGCGTCGGGCCTCGGAGTTCGAGGAGGCCAGGCCGGAGGAGACCAGCAGATCGATAATGGAGACGCGGCCGTCGTCCCTTCGGGCCCAGACCGAGGTGTCCGCCTGGTGGTCAAGCTCGGACAACACCGACTCCAAGGTCTCCGGCTCCACCTCGGACAGGTCTCCGCCTCCGAACACCGCGGCGGACGCGTCGATCACGGCCTGGGTCGCCGCCTCACCGTGGGCCAGCGTGGTGACCTCCCAGGCCAGGCGCTTCTGCGCCTCACGTCGGAACGGCTCGTCCGCCACCTTCTGCGCATACTCCTCGATCTGTGCACGGGTCAGGAACGTGAAGACCTTGAGGCGGTCCACCACGTCCGCGTCGGCCGTGTTGAGCCAGAACTGGTAGAAGGCGTACGGAGAGCACATCGAGGCGTCGAGCCACACGGCGTTGCCCTCGGACTTGCCGAACTTGGTTCCGTCCGCGTTGGTGATCAACGGGGTGCCCAGGGCGTGCACGTGCTCTCCCTCCACCTTGCGGATCAGCTCCGTGCCGGAGGTCAGGTTGCCCCATTGGTCCGAACCGCCGGACTGCAGGGTGATGCCGTGGCGGCGGAACAGCTCAAGGTAGTCGTTGCCCTGCAGCACCTGGTAGGAGAATTCCGTGTAGGAGATCCCCTCGTCCGAGTGCAGGCGCTTGGCCACGATCTCCTTCTTGACCATGGTGCCCACGCGGAAGTTCTTTCCGACCTCGCGCAGGAAGTCCAGGGCGGACATCTGCGCGGTCCAGTCCAGGTTGTTCACCATGGTGGCCGCGTTCTCACCTTCGAAGGACAGGTACGGGCGGATCTGCTCGCGCAGGGAGTCCACCCACTCGGCCACGACCTCGCGGGTGTTCAGTACACGCTCGGAGGTCTGACGCGGGTCGCCGATCAGACCGGTCGCACCGCCCACCAGCGCGTAGGGCCGATGGCCGGCCAGCTGCAGGCGACGCATCAGCAGCAGCTGCACGAGGTGGCCCAGGTGCAGGGACGGGGCGGTCGGGTCGAAGCCGCAGTAGTAGCTCACCGAGCCCTCGACGAGGGCCTGCTCCAGGGAGGCCTCGTCGGTGGAGACGTGGACCAGGCCACGCCACTTCAGCTCCTGCCAGATGTTCTCGAAGCTGGAGTCATTGGACTGCGCGCTCAGGCGCTTCTCGGTGTTCTGGGTCTCTGCGCTCACGGGCTTCAGCGTACCCAGCGGCGGTCGCTGCCGCCGTCGGCGCGCCGCCGGATGTCGCAGTCCGAACATCTCGACGACGACCGCCCACCGGTGTCCGTCAGCGCACCACTCCTCCCGGCAGGTCAGCCTCGGGGGCGTCGGTGACCACAGCCAGGGCCTGGGTGCAGCGGGTCATGGCGACGTAGAGGTCTCCGACCACCCCGTGGGCGTCCGCCACCAGTCGTTCCGGAGAAGCGAGCACCACGACGTCGAACTCGAGGCCCTTCGTCTCCCGCGCCGTGGCGACCACGACGTCCACACCCGGTGCCGGGACTCGGTCCACGGTGAGTCCCTGCTGCTGCATCGCCGCGGACAGCGGGGCGACGAGCTCCTCGGGCACCACGAGCGCACTGAGGCCCTCCGGGACGAGGTCGCGGAGTTCGGCCAGCCGTGTGAGCACCGCCTGCTGCAGTTCTCCGGCGGGCACGACGGTGAGCGTCGGCTCGTGGTCGCCCTCGCGCACGGCCTCCGGTGCCGTGACCTTCACCCCCGCGGCCCGGGCGACGCCCGCGGCCCAGCGGACGATGCGCGACGGGGTCCGGTAGTTGACCGAGAGCTCCTCGACCACCAGGCGCTCGTCGAACGAGTCGCCGAGGGCCTGCCGCCATGTCCGCGGGGCGCCCGGGGCCGAGGCCTGCGCGATGTCCCCCACGATGGTGAAGGACTTCATCGGGCAGCGGCGGGCCAGCAGACGCCACTGCATGGGGCTCAGCTCCTGTGCCTCGTCCACCACCACATGGCCGTAGGTCCAGGTGCGGTCATGGCGGGCCTGCTCGGCAGTGGTGCGACGGACGGTGCCCCGCTCGTTGGCCCGGGCGAGCGTCTCCGCGTCGACGACGCCGTCGACGCCCAGGTCCGCGAGCGTCTGGTGGACGTTCTCGAGGGTGGCCTTCGCGTTCTCCACGTTGCGGCGATGCTGGGCCTCTCCGTCCTCCGCCGGTGCGCCTGAGGGCATGGCGCCCAGCAGCTCGGCCGCTTCGTCCAGCAGCGGCACGTCCGCCTCGGTCCACGGGGCGTCCGGGGCGCGGAGCAGCAGCCGGGCCTCGTCGTCGCCCAGCCACGGGGCGCAGGCCCGGAGGGTCTCCGGCGTGGAGAAGACCTCGGCGAGCAGCCGTTGCGGGGTCATGGGCATCCAGCACAGGTTCAGGGCGATGCGCACATCGCGGGAGGTCCGCACATCCTCCAGCAGGTAGTCCCGGTTCACGGTGGCGCCGGCCGAGTGCTCCAGCTTCTCGCGCAGCTGGTCCGCCAGCTCTCGGACCAGGATCTTGACGAAGGTCTCGCGCGCCTCGTTGTGCGGTTTGCGGGTGGCCCGGGCACGCTCGCGGGCGCGGCGGACCATGCCCGGGGACAGGGTGAGCGCCGTGCCGTCCACCGCCACGGTGCGGCGGGCAGGGATCAGCCTCTGCCGGCGGGCCACAGCCGCCTGCACCATCTCGGCGGCCTCGATGCGCCCCTTGAGGACGGCCACGCGGGGATCGGTCTCCGGGACGGCGGCCACACCGGGATACAGCGTGCCCAGCGAGGCCATCACCACACCCGTCTCGCCCAGCGAGGGCAGCACGCGCTCGATGTAGCGGAGGAATCCGACCGACGGCCCGACGAGCAGGACGCCGGCCTTCGCGAGACGTTCCCGATGGGTGTAGAGCAGGTAGGCGGCGCGATGCAGCGCCACCGCGGTCTTGCCGGTGCCCGGCCCACCCTGCACCACCACGGCCCCGGGAAGCGGACGGCGGATCAGCTCGTCCTGCTCGGACTGGATGGTGGCGACGATGTCATGCATGCGTCCGGTGCGCCGCGCCGTCACGGCCGCGAGCAGCGCCCCCTGGCCGCCCACTGCGATCTCGTTCGTACCGGCGGAGGCGAGTTCGGGATCCAGCACCTCGTCCTCGATGTCCCGGACGGTGCGTCCGCGCAGCATCAGGTGGCGGCGGCGGCGCACGCCCTGCCGCTGCAACGGGGTGGCCTGGTAGAAGGCGCCGGCCTCCTGCGCCCGCCAGTCCAGGAGCAGCCGCTCGTGCTCCTCGTCGGTCAGGCCGATGCGGCCGATGTAGCGCGGGCCGGGCGTGTCTGCCCCGTGCTCCGCGTCCAGATCCAGCCGTCCGAAGACGAGGCGGTCCTCGACGGCCTCGAGCTGGGCCAGACGGTCCTCGTACAGAGCGGCGAACGCGTCCCGCTCGGAGTGGTTCTGCACCGATCCCTGGAGCCCGGAACGCCGGACGCCGGCGAGCTGCTCCTGCTTCTCGGCGCGCAGCGCGTCGAGGCGGGCGTAGCGGACGGCGACGCGCTCTCGCTCGAGGGCGAGCTCGGCCTCGCGGACGGTCACGGTGTCCCCCATGCGGTTCTCCCTGGTCTCGGGCCGGAGCGGTCTCCGGCGCGGAACGTGACCATCCATCCTATAGGTGCGCGCGTGAACGGAAGGTGACCTGCGGCGCCGGGTCAGCCCCAGACGTCCGGACCGGCGGCGAACTCGGCGTCCGTGAGCAGGGCGGCGTCCAGGTCCGCCACGATCCGGGACAGGTCCGCATGGGCTCCCCAGCCGAACAGCGCGAGCTCGGGTCCCACGCACAGCAGCTCGGGTTCGAGGCCGTCCCCCGGTTCGGCACCGAGCACCGCGTCGTCCGGCGCCAGCGGATGCAGCTCGAGGTCCGTGCCGACCTGGTCCCAGCGGAAGGTCCACTCCGGCAGGTCGCCCAGGCGGCACAGGCCCGAGATCCGCAGGCCCGCCGCGGCCCCGCCCGCGCCCCGGGCGGCCGCCTCGAGCGCCCAGCGATCGGCGAGCTCCTCCAGGCGGCCGCGGTGGAAGGGACGGTGACGCTCGTAGCGGGCCACGCCGACGCCGGGCACCACCCGGTCCGTGGGCCACTCGCCGTTGACCACCTGGAGCCAGCCGGCGCAGTCCAGCTCGGGGCCGATCCCGCCGGCGGCGTCCGGGCCGGCCGTGCCCAGTGGACCTGCATCGGCGCGACCGCCGACCACCGGCAGCGCGTCCGGGCGCAGCACCGCGAGCAGGCGCCGGGCGGCGGTCTCGGCCTCCCCGTCCGCCCGGAGCACCCCGTGGACCGTCCGGTCTGCACCGGGCGTCGCCGCGGGACCTGTGGCACGGTCCGGCTCGGACGCGCCCACGAGGGCGTGGTGCGTGGCCGCCTCCAGGCAGTCGACGAGGGCCCGGCCGTGGCCGGCCCCGTCGGCGAGGTCCTCGTGGAGGGTGTGCAGGCAGGCGACCGCCACCACGGCGGTGACGCGCACCCGCTCCGGCTCGTCCGCCAGCTCGCCGATCACATGGGTCACCGGCACCTGCGCCGGCACCTCGAGCACCACCGGCCCGCCGGTCCGCAACACCGCCTCCGGGACGAGGCCGTCTTCGCCCCAGGCGACTGCGGCGACGAGTGTTGCCCCAGCATCGGCGGCCAGCCGTGCCGCCTGCGCATGGCGCTGTGCGGCGTGCACGCCGGCCACCACCACGACGTCGGCCCGCAACGGTCGACCGCCGCTCCGGGGGCGGGACGGGAACGGGGGCTGGGACACGGAGGGTCTCCTTCTGGTCGATCGGACTGCCGCGTCCGGACCGTCGTCGGGCGGGACGGGACCGGTTCGGGGACAGGACGCGGACGACTTTATGCTAACCGTTCTCATTTGCGCTAATCTGTCTGAGTCCCGCTCGGGACGTCTGACCGAACCGCGACCACGAGCCCCCCCCAGGAGGCACCCCATGAAGGTCCGCAACTCCCTGCGCGCCCTGAAGAACCAGCCCGGATCCCAGGTGGTCCGACGCCGCGGCCGCACCTTCGTGATCAACAAGAAGAACCCGCGGCTGAAGGCCCGCCAGGGCTGAGCGCCAGCGCTGCGACACCGGCCCCGCTCGCGGGCCGGAAGACCCGCAGGAACGACGACGGACGGTCGCCTTCCGTGGAAGGCGACCGTCCGTCGTCGTGCCGGGGATGCGCCGCTCAGGCGGCGCCGACCACCGAGCCGGCGGAGTCGGCGAAGGGGCGGACCTCGTCCACGGCCGCCTTGAGCGCCGCGATCTGGGCGGCGACGGCGGAGGGCGCCGTTCCGCCCTGGGCGTCGCGGGAGGACAGCGAGCCCTCGGTGGAGAGCACCTGACGGACCTGCGGAGTCAGGTGCTCGGAGACGGAGGCGAATTCCTCGTCGGTGAGGTCCCACAGCTCCATACCGCGCTTCTCCGCCGCCTGGACGCATTCGCCGGAAAGCTCGTGGGCCACACGGAACGGGACGCCCTGGCGGACGAGCCATTCGGCGATGTCCGTGGCGAGTGCGAAGCCCTGCGGGGCCAGCTCCGCCATGCGCTCGGTGTGGAACGTCAGAGTGGCGATCATGCCGGAGACGGCCGGCAGCAGCAGCTCGAGGGTGTCGGCGGCGTCGAAGACCGGCTCCTTGTCCTCCTGAAGGTCCCGGTTGTAGGCCAGCGGCAGACCCTTGAGGGTCGCGAGGAGGCCGGCGAGATCGCCGATGAGGCGGCCGGATTTGCCGCGCGCGAGCTCGGCGACGTCCGGGTTCTTCTTCTGGGGCATGATCGACGACCCGGTGGAGAAGGCGTCGTCCAGGGTCACGAAACCGGCCTCCTTGGTGGCCCAGAAGATGACCTCCTCGGACACGCGGGACAGGTCCACGCCGATCATCGAGGCGACCCAGGCGAACTCCGCGTAGACATCGCGCGCGGCGGTGCCGTCGATGGAGTTCCACACGGCAGAGTCGAAGCCCAGCTCCGCGGCCACGGCCTCCGGATCCAGGCCGAGCGAGGAGCCTGCAAGGGCGCCGGATCCGTACGGGGAGACGGCGGCGCGGCGATCGAAGTCCGCCAGGCGCTGGACATCCCGCAGCAGCGGCCAGGCATGGGCCAGCAGGTGGTGGGACAGCAGCACCGGCTGGGCGTGCTGCAGGTGGGTGCGGCCCGGCATCGGCGCGTAGGGGTGGGCCTCGGCCTGGGCGATCAACGCGTCGATCGTGGCGAGGACGCCGCGCGCGACCAGTCGGGCGTGGTCCCTCAGGTACATCCGACCCATCGTGGCGATCTGGTCATTGCGTGAGCGGCCGGCGCGCAGCTTGCCGCCGAGCTCCGGACCGGCGCGCTCGATGAGGCCACGCTCGAGGGAGCCGTGCACGTCCTCATCGGACTCCGCTGCGGTGTAGGCGCCGGAGACGACGTCTTCTTCCAGGCGGTCCAGGGCCGCCAACATGCCGTCCAGCTCCTCGGCCGTCAGCAGTCCGGCGGTGCGCAGCACGCGGGCGTGGGCACGGGAGCCGGCGATGTCGTAGCGGGCCAGGCGCCAGTCGAAGTCGGTGGACTTGCTCAGGGCGGCGAGGGCATCGGCGGGGCCGCCGGAGAAGCGGCCGCCCCACAGGGCGCCCTCGTTGGTGCCGTGGCGGGCGGAATCGGCTGGGGTGGTCATGGGGCCCTCCTGACGGGTGGGAGTCGACGTCGATGGTGCTGTGGGAAGGGACGGACGGCGGGACAGACGAGGCGGCCCCGGCGGCGGGATGCGCCGGGGCCGCCTCGTCGCCGGTCGACCGGGTCAGTCGTTGCTGAGGCGCGCGACGTCCGTCAGGTCGGCGGCGCCGCCCAGGCGCTGGTCGCGCTCGGAGGCGGTCTTGGCGGACAGGCCGTAGATGTCGATGAAGCCGCGGGCGGAGGACTGGTCGAACGCGTCGCCCTCGTCGTAGGTGGCGAGGTTGAAGTCGTACAGGCCGGTCTCGGAGCGGCGGCCCTGGACGGTGGCGCGGCCGCCGTGGAGCTCGAGCCGGATGTCGCCGTTGACATGCTCCTGGGTCGCGTCGATGAAGGCGTCCAGGTTCTGCTTCAGCGGCGAGTACCACTGGCCGTCGTAGACCAGCTCGGTCCAGCGGTCGGAGACCAGGCGCTTGAAGCGGGCCTGCTCACGCTCGAGGGTGACGTTCTCCAGCTCCTTGTGCGCGGCGATGAGGGCCATCGCGCCCGGGGCCTCATAGATCTCGCGGGACTTGATGCCCACGAGGCGGTCCTCCACGATGTCGATGCGGCCCACACCCTGGGCGCCGGCACGGCGGTTGAGCTCCTCGATGACCTCGAGCGGCGTCAGTGAACGGCCGTCGAGGGCGGTGGGGACGCCCTGCTCGAAGGTGATGGTCACGACGTCCGGCGCCGGCGAGAACGCCGGATCGTCCGTGTAGTCGTAGACGTCCTTGGTCGGACCGTTCCAGATGTCCTCCAGGAAGCCGGTCTCCACGGCACGACCCCAGACGTTCTGGTCGATCGAGAACGGGTTCTTCTTGGTGGTCACGATCGGCAGCTCGTTGCGCTCGGCGTAGTCGATCGCCTTGTCACGGGTCAGTGCCAGGTCGCGGACCGGGGCGATGCACTTCAGGTCCGGGCCGAGGGTCTGGATGGAGACCTCGAAGCGCACCTGGTCGTTGCCCTTGCCGGTGCAGCCGTGGGCCACGGTGGAGGCGCCGAACTGGCGGGCGGCCGCCACGAGATGGCGGGAGATCACCGGACGGGAGATGGCCGACACCAGCGGGTAGGCGTCCATGTAGAGGCCGTTGGCCTTGAGCGTCGGCATGCAGTACTGCTCCGCGAACTCGTCACGGGCATCGGCCACGTAGGCCTCGACGGCGCCGCAGTCCAGGGCGCGCTGGCGGACGGTCTCGAGGGACTCGCCGCCCTGACCCACGTCGACGGCCACGGCCACGACCTCGGCGCCGGTGGCCTCGGCGATCCAGCCGATGGCGACGGACGTGTCCAGACCGCCCGAATAGGCGAGGACGATGCGTTCCTTCACTGACGTGCTCCTCACGTGATTGTCTGCGGTGGCGCGGCCTCGGCGGAGGCCTGGTCGCACAGAGCGACCTGCCACCGGCGAGCCTAGCCCGTGAAGGCATAGTTATACAACGCATGGAATACCGGGATGACCCCCGGGGGCGACGCCAGGGGGCGTAGGAGCGGGTGACAGCAGGGGGCGTGGGGGCGGGTGACAGCAGGGGCGGCGCCGTGCGCCAGAGCAGCGGCGGCGATGCCGACGCGTCGCCCGCCGCGGCGCCGATCGAAACGCCGTGACCTTTCCGATGTCTGCGGTGCCACATCCCGACCATGGACATCCTGCACCGCACAACCGCCACTGCTGACAGACTGTCCACGCCCAACAGGCCTCAACCGCGCGTTGCAGACACACTGTCCATCAGAAGTGGAAGTTCTCCCCATTTCCTCCCACGGACTTGACGCGCACCCACCGCAGGGCGTTGACTCTCCCGTAGCCGATTCGTGACCTAACCGTGACCGACGCACCACGCGCCGGACGGGGCCGCACGGATCAACCTCTTCTGCCAGGCGCCCGCTGCGGGCCGTCCCACCCTGGCAGGAGTCTTGCCCCGAACCAGGGTGGACGGCCCATTGCCTGAGCACGCACTGTCTCGCAGGCGAGAAGCGGCAACCCGACCCTCTCAACGCCATGAACCTCATTGCATCCTCTGCCAAGCGCACTACCGCCACCGTCACCGCAAGCCTCACCGTCGCCGGCGCCGCCGCCATCGCGATCGCCGCTCCGGCCCAGGCCGCTTCTGAGGCCACCTGGGACCGCCTGGCCCACTGCGAGTCCGGTGGCAACTGGTCCATCAACACCGGCAACGGCTTCTACGGCGGCGTGCAGTTCAAGCTCTCGAGCTGGCACGCCGTGGGCGGCAAGGGCTACCCGCACCAGGCCTCCAAGGCCGAGCAGATCAAGCGCGCCGAGAAGGTCCTGGCGCTGCAGGGCTGGAAGGCCTGGCCGTCCTGCTCCAAGAAGCTGGGCCTGACCGCCGCCGACGCGGCCGGCTCCTCCGCCACCCCGGTCGAGCGCACCTCCGCCGTGGACACCTCCGCCGCCGACCGCGCCGAGGCCCAGCGCCAGGCCGCCGCCGAGAAGGCCGAGGCCCAGCGCCAGGCCGCCGCCGAGAAGGCCGAGGCCCAGCGCCAGGCCGCGCCGAGAAGGCAGCCGCCGAGCGTGCCGAGGCCCAGCGCCAGGCCGCTGCCGAGAAGGCAGCCGCCGAGAAGGCCGAGGCCGACCGCCAGGCCGCCGCCGAGAAGGCAGCCGCCGAGCGCGCCGAGGCCCAGCGCCAGGCCGCCGCCGAGAAGGCTGAGGCCGACCGCCAGGCCGCTGCTGAGAAGGCAGCCGCCGAGAAGGCCGAGGCCGACCGCCAGGCCGCCGCCGAGCGTTCCGCGGCTGCGGAGAAGGCCGCCGCCGAGCGTGCCGAGGCCCGCCGCCAGGCCGCCCAGCAGGAGACCGTGGTCGTCGAGGCCGGCGACAGCCTGTTCTCGCTGGCCAACAAGCACCGCATCGAGGGCGGCTGGGAGGCCATCTACGAGGCCAACTCCTCCGTCATCGAGGACCCGAACCTGATCTACGTCGGCCAGGAGTTCACCCTGCCGCGTGGCTGATCCACGGTCCCGCTGAAGGGCCCCGTCGCCGAGCGCGACGGGGCCCTTCACACATCTGCGGCCAGGGCCTCGTCCGGACCTGCACCACCCCTCACCAGACCGTCGTCGGCCCGGGGCGGCGTCCCGCAGACCGCCCGTGCGCGTGCCGTCCCGGCAGGCACGGGGGGACACCGCGTACGCTGAACGACAGAGAGCTCACCTGCAGGAGGGACCGCCATGCCCGCATCGACGACCGTCGCCCCCGCCGCAGCACTCCGCCCCGTCCGTCGCCATGCGGCACTGCTGGCGGGCCTTGCCGTGGTCAGCGGTTCCGCGCTGACCGGCTGCGTGCCGGAACCCCCACCGCTGGCACAGGTGTGGCCGTCCGTCCGCGCCTCGGTCGACGAGGCCACCTCGGTGCGGGTCAGCGGCGACGTCCGTCAGGGCGAGGGCACCATCGACGTCGAGCTTGCGGGCGCCCTGGACGACTCCTCCTACGCAGGCCGCCTGATCGAGCAGAAGGGCACGGTGGAGGTGATCGCGGCCGACGACACGACCTTCATCCGCCCGGACGAGAAGTTCGTCTCAGCCAAGGGCGGCGAAACCTTCAAGGATGTGGACCCGGGACTCTGGATCTCTGTGCCCTCCGGACGGGACGGCGCGTTCTCGATGTCCACGTTCTACGAGGGCTTCGTCTCCGCTCTCCCGGAGGCCGACGCATTCGGCGGCCAGGAACCGCAGGCCGAGACGCTCCGACTCGACGGCGAGCAGGTGTTCAAGTACTCCGACGTGGATGCCGGCGACGGCCACGTCTCGCTCTACATCAACCAGGACGACGAGTTGGTGCGTCTCGAGGTGGACGGCGAGAGCGACAGCAAGGACGGCCCGGCCGGCACCATCGACTTCCGCGACTGGAACGAGGTCCCGCCCACAGAGGCACCGCCGGAGGACCAGATCTACCAGCGCCCCGGGTTCTGAGGACTCAGACCCCGGCCCACCGGACGTGCGAGAGGCCGAGCACCGGTGCGTGTCGGACCCCTCACACGTCGCCGAGAAGCGGCTCGCGCCGCGGTCGGCCTCAGCCGGCGAGGCCGAGCAGCTGGGCGGCCACCCCCGGTGCGTGCTCGGTACTGTCCGCGATGAGCAGGATGGTGTCGTCTCCGGCGATCGTCCCCAGCACGTGCTCCACCCGGGCCTGGTCGATGACACTGGCCATGTACTGGGCGGCGCCCGGCGGGGTGCGCAGCACCACCAGGTTCTCGGTCGGCTCCGCGGAGATGAGCAGCTCGCGGCTCATGGAACTCAGACGGGCGGCCTGGGCCTCCCCACTGCGGGCCGGGAAGCCGTCCTCGCCCTCCGCCGGGACGGCGTAGACCATCCCTTCGGCACCGCGCACACGCACCGCGCCCAGGTCCACGAGGTCACGGGAGAGCGTGCCCTGCGTGACCGAGAGTCCCCGATCGGCAAGGGCTTCGGACAGGGCGGACTGGGACCGGATCTGCTGGGTCTGCAGCACGTCCCGGATGGCCGCCTGCCGCGCAGTCTTCGTGGTGGGCGTCGCCATGTCAGCGCACCTCCCCGGCAGGCGGCGCGGCCTGGCCGGACTCCTCGAGCAGCCAGGCCATCAGGGCCTTCTGAGCATGCAGCCGGTTCTCGGCCTCGTCCCACACCACGGACTGCGGACCATCGATGACGTCCGCGGTGACTTCCATGCCCCGATAGGCCGGCAGGCAGTGCAGGAAGATCGCGTCCTCAGCGGCGCGCCCCATGGCGGCGGCGTCCACCGTGTAGTCCCGGAAGAGCTCCTTGCGCTCGTGTGCCTCGTCCTCCTGTCCCATCGACACCCAGGTGTCCGTGACCACCACGTCGGCCCCGTCCAGCGCCTGGGCCGGGTCGGTGGTGACCAGGACGGAGCCTCCGGTCTCCGCGGCGCGCTCCTCGGCGGAGGCCACCACATGCGGAGCCGGCAGGCACCCCTCGGGCCCGGCCACGCGGACGTGCATGCCGGCGGTGACGCCCGCCAGCAGGTACGAGTGGCCCATGTTGTTCGCCGCGTCGCCGACGTAGGTCAGGGTCAGTCCCGCGGTGCGGCCCTTGTGCTCGCGAACGGTCAGCAGGTCCGCGAGCAGCTGGCACGGGTGGTAGTCGTCCGAGAGCGCATTGATCACGGGGACCCCCGCGTGCTCGGCCATCTCCTCCAGGCCGGTCTGCGCATAGGTGCGCCAGACGATCACCGAGGCCATGCGTCCCATCACCCGTGCCGAGTCCCCCACGGACTCCTTGTGGCCCAGCTGCGACTCCCCCGGGTTGATGATCAGCGGCTGGCCGCCGAGCTCGGCGATGCCGGCGGCGAAGGAGATGCGCGTGCGCGTGGACGTCTTGTCGAAGATCACCAGCCCCGTGCGCGGGCCGGCCAGCGGGCGGCGGGAGAAGCGGTCCGCTTTCATCTCGGAGGCCAGGTCCAGGACCTCGGCCTGCTCGGACGGGGACAGGTCGGTGTCCACCAGGAAGTGGCGCACGGCGGTGTCGGTCACAACGATGCTCCTCGGTTCTCGGTCGGCTGTCCGGCGGCGGACAGGATCATGGGCAGGGCGGCGACGAAGTCGCGCGCGTCGGCCTCGTCCAGGATCAGGGGCGGGGCCAGGCGCAGGGTGCGCGGACCCGTGGCGTTGACGATCCAGCCGCCCTCCAGGGCGGCGCGGACGACGGCCGGCGCGGGGCCGGCGTCGGGAAGCGGACGCACTGCGTCCGCGGCGAGGTCCACGCCGAGCCAGAGGCCATACTGGCGGACCTCGGTCACCGAATCCACCGCGCGCAGACCGTCGCCGAGCGCGGCGCCCACGCGACGGACGTTCTCCAGCAAGGCCTCCTCCTCGATCGTGGCGAGGACGGCGCGGGCGGCGGCCGCGGCCAGCGGGTTGCCGCCGAACGTGGTGCCGTGCTGCCCCGGGCGCAGCAGCGCCGAGACCTCCGGCCCCACGGAGACGAGCGCACCGATCGGGACGCCTCCGCCCAGCCCCTTGGCCAGGGTGAACGCATCCGGCACCACAGGGTCTCCCCCGGTCACCGCGGGGTCCTGGAACGCGAACCAGCTGCCGGTGCGGCCGATACCGGACTGCACCTCGTCCAGGATCATCAGCGCCCCGGCCTCCCGCGTCGCGGCGCGGACGCCCGCCAGGTAGCCGGCGGGCCAGCCATGGACGCCGCCCTCGCCCTGCACGGGCTCCAGGAGGACGGCGGCCACGGTGCGCCTCTCGGTGTCCGGGGCGAGCGCGGCCTGCAGGGCGTCCAGGTCGCCGCCGGGGATCCGCTCCACCCCTCCGGGCAGCGGCTCGAAGGGGGCACGGTAGGCCTCCTTCGACGTGAGCGCGAGGGCACCCATCGTGCGGCCGTGGAAGGCCCCCTCCAGGGCGATGACGCGGGTGCGCAGCCCGGAGGGGTCCTCGCCTCCGTGCCGGCGGGCCAGCTTGAAGGCCGCCTCGTTCGCCTCCGACCCGGAGTTGGCGAAGAACACCGAGGAGCCCGCCGGCGCCCCGGACAGGCGCAGGAGGTCCTCGGCCAGGCCGACCTGGGGCTCCGAGGTGAAGAGGTTGGAGACGTGCATGAGGCGTCCGGCCTGCTCGGACACGGCCGCCACGAGGCGCGGGTGGGCGTGGCCGAGGGAGTTCACCGCGATCCCGGCGAGCAGGTCCACGTACTCGCGGCCGTCCTCGTCCACCACGCGGACGCCCGAGCCGGAGACGAGGGCCCGCTGGGGCGGGCCGAACAGTCCGGTGACGGCGTGGCTGTAGCGGTCGAGCAGGGTGCCGTGTGCAGCATCGGCGGTCATGGCGGTCTCCTTCCGAAGGGATGCGCAGGCGGTGTCAACGGGCATCGGGGACCACCTGGGTGCCGACGCCTGCGGAGGTGAAGACCTCCAGCAGCATCGAGTGCGGGCGGCGTCCGTCCACCACGTGGGCGCGTGGCACTCCTGCGTCGATCGCCTCCAGGCAGGCCGCCATCTTCGGGATCATGCCGGAGGACAGGGACGGGAGCAGCTCCCGCAGCTGGGAGGCGGTGAGGGAGCTGATGAGCGAGTCGCGGTCCGGCCAGTCCGCGTAGACGCCCTCGACGTCGGTGAGGAGCACGAGTTTGCGGGCACCGATCGAGGCGGCGAGCGCTCCGGCGGCGGTGTCCGCGTTGATGTTGAGCACGTGGCCGGTGAGGTCGCCGTGGTCGTCCACCTCGGGGGCCACGGAGGACACCACGGGGATGCGGCCGGCCTCGATCACGTCCCGGATGGCCTCCGGATTCACGCCGATGACCTCCCCGACCAGTCCGAGGTCCACAGGCTCGCCGTCCACCACGGTGCCGGTGCGGCGTGCTTGGAACAGGGCGCCATCCTCGCCGGAGGAGCCGATCGCGTAGGGGCCGTGGGAGTTGATCAGGCCGACGAGCTCGCGGCCGACCTGACCGGTGAGCACCATGCGCACCACGTCCATCGCCTCCGGCGTGGTCACGCGCAGGCCGCCGCGGAACTCGGACTCGATCCCGAGCCTGTCCAGCATGGTGTTGATCTGCGGGCCGCCGCCGTGCACCACCACGGGGCGCACACCCACGTGCAGCAGAAAGACGATGTCCTCGGCGAAGGCGCGGCGCAGCTCCTCGGAGACCATGGCGTTGCCGCCGTACTTGATGACCATCGTGGTGCCGGCGAACCGCTGGATCCACGGCAGGGCCTCGATGAGGACCTCCGCCTTGGACTCGGCGCGCTCGAGGCGGTCCGCGGCGGAGAGCACCGGGGTGGCAGCGGTCGACGGGTTCTCGATCATGGCGTGGGGGCCTTCCGTGGGGTGGGTCCGGGGGACGGTCGCGGCGGGCCGGGGTGTCCTGCGCACCGGCCCTGCCGTCCGCGGCTTCAGGTGGAGTAGGCGGAGTTCTCGTGGACGTAGTCGTGGGTGAGGTCGTTGGTCCAGATCGTGGCCTCGGCGTCGCCTGCGTGCAGGTCGATCTCCACGCGCACCTCGCGTGCGGACAGGTCCACGAGGGAGCGGTCCTCCCCCACGCCGGAGGCACGGCAGACCTGGACCCCGTTGAAGGACACGTCCAGGGCGGTCGCGTCGAACGCGGCCACAGACTCCGGCACGGTGCCCACCGCGGAGATCACGCGGCCCCAGTTCGGGTCCTGGCCGAAGACCGCGGTCTTGAACAGGTTGGAGCGGGCGACGGCACGGGCCACGGCCTCGGCGGCCTCCTCCGTCTCGGCGTTCACCACGCGGACGGCGATGTCGTGCTCGGCGCCCTCGGCATCCCCGACCATCTGGCGGGCGAGATCCGCACAGACGCGGGTGACGGCGGCGCCGAACTCGTCCGGGTCCGGGGCCACGCCTGAGGCGCCGGAGGCCAGGAGGATCACCGTGTCGTTGGTGGACATGCAGCCGTCGGAGTCGGCGCGGTTGAAGGTCGTGGCCACGGCACGGTCGAGGGCGAGCTGCAGGGCGGAGGCGGGCAGGTCGGCGTCGGTGGTGACGACGGCGAGCATCGTGGCCATGCCCGGGGCGAGCATGCCGGCGCCCTTGGCCATGCCGCCCACCGTGTAGCCGGTCCCGTCCACGCGGGACTGTTTGGCGCGGGTGTCCGTGGTCATGATGGCCTCGGCCGCGGCAGGGCCTCCCTCCGTGCCGAGCCCCTGCACGGCGGTGTCGACGCCCGGGAGCAGCCTCTCCATGTCCAGCGGCTCGCCGATGAGGCCGGTGGAGCAGACCAGGACGTCGCCGGACGAGCAGCCGAGGGCAGAGGCCGCGTGCTCGGCGGTGCGGTGGGCGTCCCGGAAGCCCTGCTGCCCGGTCGCCGCGTTCGCGCCTCCGGAGTTGAGCACCACGGCATAAGCCCGGCCGTCCGTGACGGCCTGACGGGACCAGAGGACCGGGGCTGCGGCCACGCGGTTGGTGGTGAACACGGCCGCCGCCTCGTGCTTCGGCCCGTCGTTGACGACGACGGCCACGTCCGGCTTCCCGGACGGCTTCAGTCCGGCGGTGGTCCCGGCTGCCCGGAACCCTGCTGCTGCGGTGACGCTCACGGTGCGACCCCCTGGCTCTCGAGCCCGGCCTGCTCCGGCAGGCCCAGGGCGATGTTCATGGACTGGACGGCACCGCCGGCGGTGCCCTTGCAGAGGTTGTCGATCGCGCTGACCACCACGACGCGGCCGGCGCGCTCGTCCACGGCGAGCTGCACCTGGACATGGTTGGAGGCGATCACCGCCGCGGTGGTCGGCCACTGCCCCTCGGGCAGCAGGTGTACGAACGGCTCGTCCGCGTAGGCCGTCTCCC
The DNA here is from genome assembly GCF_900163825.1 of Micrococcus lylae. Classification (NCBI taxonomy): domain Bacteria; kingdom Bacillati; phylum Actinomycetota; class Actinomycetes; order Micrococcales; family Micrococcaceae; genus Micrococcus; species Micrococcus lylae. The sequence continues at coordinate 16,388 of NZ_FUKP01000061.1, forward strand.
AGGCCGCGCGCACGGCGGCGGGGTCGGCGTCGTCGGTCAGGCGGGCGGTGGCCGTGGCCAGGATGCCGCGGGGCATGGGCGCCAGGGTCGGGGTGAAGGAGACCTGGACGTCCTCCCCCGCAGCCCAGGCGAGGCCCTGTTCGATCTCGGGCGTGTGGCGGTGGCCGCCGCCCACCCCGTAGGGACTCATGGAGCCCATGACCTCGGAGCCGAGCAGGTGGGGCTTGAGCGCCTTGCCCGCGCCGGAGGTGCCGGAGGCGGCCACGATGACGACGTCCCGCGGCTGGAGGAGCCCGGCGCCGAAGCCCGGGGTGAGGGCGAGGAGCGTGGCGGTGGGATAGCAGCCCGGCACGGCGATGCGCGTGACTCCGGCCAGCCGCCCGCGCTGTCCGGGCAGCTCGGGCAGCCCGTAGGGCCAGGTTCCGGCGTGCTCCGTGCCGTAGTACTGCGCCCAGGCGTCGGCCGACTCGAGACGGTGGTCCGCGCCGGCGTCGATCACCACGGTGTCCGGCGAGCGCTCGGCCAGCTCCGCGGCGATCGGTCCGCTGGCGCCGTGCGGCAGGGCGAGGAAGACGACGTCGTGTCCGGAGAGGACGTCCGCCGTCGTGGGCTCGAGGACGCGGTCGGCCAGGGCGTGCAGGTGTGGCTGGAGGTCTCCGAGACGCTCTCCCGCCTGGGAGTGGGCGGTGACGGCCCCGATCTCGACCTCGGGGTGGCCGCTCAGCAGGCGCAGGGCTTCGCCTCCGGCGTAGCCGCTGGCTCCGGAGACGGCGACGGTGATGCTCATGGACCCATCCTAGACCAGATATGCACTGTGTCGAATATGTATTCCGTCATGGTTCGGGCCACGCCGGATCACTACGCTGGGCGGCATGGATGCCACCCAGACCCAGCCCGTCTCGCCCGGCGCCGATGCCTCCTTCGACGTCCCACAGACCCACCGCGCGATCGTCGCCGAGCAGACCGGCGGCCCCGAGGTCCTGCAGTGGACCGAGGCGCCCGTTCCCGCCCCCGGTCCGGGGCAGGCGCTGGTCCGCACCGCCGCCGCAGGCCTGAACTTCATCGAGACCTACCAGCGCTCCGGGGTCTACCCGGTGGACATGCCCTTCGTGCCGGGCACGGAGGGCTCAGGGACGGTCGTCGCCGTCGGGGCCGACGTGGACTCCGTCGCCGTGGGCGACCGGGTGATGACCGCCGCCGGCGTGGGCACCTACGCCGAGCACTTCCTCGCCCCCGCCGAGCAGCTTCTGCCGGCCCCCGGCTCGCTCGACCTCGCCGAGGCCGCTGCTCTGCCGCTGCAGGGCCTGACGGCCCACTACCTGTCCCGCTCCACGTTCCCGGTCCAGGCCGGCCAGACCGTCGTGGTCACCGCCGGCGCCGGCGGCGTCGGCCTGCTGCTGACCCAGCTGTGCCGCGCCCGTGGGGCGCGCGTGGTCACCACGGCGTCCACCGAGGCCAAGCGGGAGCTGTCCCTGCAGGCAGGGGCGACCGTGTCGGTCGACTACCCGGACGTGCAGGCCGCGGTGGAGGAGCTCACCGGAGACGAGGGCGCCGACGTCGTGTACGACGGTGTGGGGAAGGCGACCTTCGAGGACTCCCTGGCGTGCCTTCGGGTGCGCGGCATGCTCGTGCTCTTCGGCGGCGCGTCGGGCCAGGTCCCGCCGTTCGACCTGCAGCGCCTCAACGGCGCCGGCGGCCTGTTCGTCACGCGCCCGTCCCTGGTGCACTACACTCGCACCCCGCAAGAGACGCACTGGCGTGCCCAGGAGCTGGCGGAGGCCGTGGCGGACGGATCGCTGACCCTGCGGATCGGCGAGCGCTTCGCCCTCTCCGACGCCGCGGCCGCGCACACGGCACTCGAGGGGCGGCAGACCACCGGCAAGGTGCTGCTCACCCTGGACTGACAGGCCCTCCGCCCGCCGGGGAGCCTGTCGGTCGGGGCCGGCCCCGCCACTACAATGCGACAGGCGAGGCACCGAGGCCCTGTGCTCGTGCCCGCGTCTTCGAGGCCCTCATACCACCCGGAGGAATGGTGACCGCACCTCACCGCGCCCAGCTGCCCGGAGGGGACCGTGCGCCCGCGCCGCGGACCCTGTGGGACGTCCTGACCGCCACCGCCGCAGAGCATCCGAACGCCCCGGCCCTCGACGACGGCACCCAGATCCTCGAGTACACCGACCTGGTCGAGCGCGCCGAGGCGTGCGCCGCCCGCCTGACGGCCGCCGGCATCGGCGCCGGCGAGCGCATCGGCGTGCGGATCCCCTCCGGGACGGTCGACCTCTACGTGGCGATCCTCGGCGTGCTCGCCGCCGGCTGCGCCTACGTCCCGGTGGACGCGGACGACCCGGACGAGCGTGCCCGCCTCGTCTTCGCCGAGGCGAAGGTGACCGGTGTCCTCACCGACGAGCACACCCTGGAGCGCGGCACGGACGCCGCCGCGGACGCCGAGCCCGTCACCGCCGTCGGTGCGGACGGGCAGACCACGGCGACGGCTCCGCCCCGACAGGCCCGACACCCCCTGCCCGACGACGACGCGTGGATCATCTTCACCTCCGGATCGACCGGCACCCCCAAGGGTGTGGCCGTCACCCACCGCAACGCCGCCGCGTTCGTGGACGCGGAGGCGCGGATCTTTCTGGCGGACGATCCGCTCGGCCCCGGCGACCGCGTGCTGGCGGGACTGTCCGTGGCCTTCGACGCCTCCTGCGAGGAGATGTGGCTCGCCTGGCGCCATGGCGCCTGCCTCGTCCCTGCTCCACGCGCACTCGTGCGCTCCGGCATGGACCTCGGCCCCTGGCTCGCCGAGCGCCGCATCACCGCGGTCTCCACCGTGCCGACCCTGGCGGCCATGTGGCCCTCCGAGGCTCTGGAGAATGTGCGCCTGCTGATCTTCGGCGGGGAGGCGTGCCCGCCCGAACTCGCCGCCCGCCTGACCGAGCAGGGGCGCCAGGTGTGGAACACCTACGGCCCCACCGAGGCGACCGTGGTGGCCTGCGCCGCCGAGATGACCGGCGAAGGGCCGGTGCGCATCGGCCTGCCGCTGGACGGCTGGGACCTGGCCGTCGTGGACCCCGCCACCGGGATCCCCGTGGCCGACGGCGAGACCGGTGAGCTGATCATCGGCGGCGTCGGCCTGGCCCGCTACCTGGACCCGGCCAAGGACGCGGAGAAGTACGCGCCCATGGACACCCTCGGCTGGGAGCGCGCCTACCGCTCCGGCGACCTCGTGGTCTTCGACCCTGCCGGCCTGCTCTTCGTGGGCCGCGCAGACGATCAGGTGAAGCTCGGCGGCCGACGCATCGAGCTCGGCGAGGTCGACGCGGCGCTGCAGGCCCTGCCCGGCGTCCAGGGCGGCGCCGCCGCCGTGCAGACCACCCCGGCAGGCCACCAGATCCTGGTGGGCTACCTCGTGCCGTCCGGCGCCCCGGAGGACCTGGACCTCGAGGCCGCCCGGCAGCTCTTGGCAGAAGAGCTGCCGGCCGCCCTGGTCCCCCGGCTGGCCGTCACGGACACCCTCCCGACGAAGACCTCCGGCAAGGTCGACCGCAATGCCCTGCCCTGGCCGCTGCCCGGCGCCCAGCCGGACGAGGACGCCCCGCCGATCGACGAGTCCACGGACGCCGGCTGGATCGAGCGCCAGTGGGCCGACGTCCTCGGCGCCGCGCCCCGCGGTCCCAAGACCGACTTCTTCGCGGCCGGGGGCGGCTCCCTGGCCGCCGCACAGCTGGTGGCCCGCCTGCGTTCCCGCTATCCGCAGGTGACCGTCCAGGACATCTACGCCACCCCCCGGATCGGCGACCTGGTCGAGTCCCTCGCCGGCGCCGCCGCGGCCGTCCCGGTCGAGGATCGGCACGTGGCCCGCACCCGGAAGAAGGCCCAGTGGGCACAGACCCTCGTGGGCGTGCCCGTGTTCATCCTCCCTGCCCTGCGCGCCGCCGTGTGGACCGCCCTGGTCCTCAACGTCCTGGCCGCCACGGGGCTGGCTCCCGCCGTGCCCACCGTGGACTGGTGGCTGCTCGCCGTCGCCTGGCTCGCCGTGGTCTCTCCGCCGGGACGCATGGCCCTGGCCGCGCTGGCCTGCCGGCTGCTGCTGGCCGGGGTGAAGCCCGGCGTGCATCCCCGCGGCGGCCGCGTCCACCTGCGCCTCTGGCTCGCCCAGCACGTGGTGGACCTCGTGGACCCCTACTCCCTGGCCGGCGCCGTCTGGGTGCCTGCCTTCGCCCGCGTGCTCGGCGCCCGGATCGGCAAGGACGTGGACCTGCACTCCCTGCCGCCTGTGACCGGGCTGCTCGAGATCGGCGAGGGCGCCTCCATCGAGCCGGAGGTCGACCTCTCCGGCTACTGGGTGGACGGCGACCGCGTGCACATCGGCACCGTCAAGGTCGGGGCGGGCGCCGTCGTCGGCGCCCGCTCCACCCTGATGCCCGGCTCCACCGTGGGCGAGGGCGCCCACGTCGAGCCCGGCTCCACGGTGGTCGGGCGGCTGCGGGGCCACCGCATCCACGCCGGCTCCCCCGCCGTCCGCGTCGGAAAGGTCAAGGACACCGGACCCAACGTGGCCCCGCCGCGCGCCACCGGCTACCGCCTCCTCTCCACCCTGGCCTCCTCCGTGCTCGCCGCCCTGCCACTCATTGCGGCGGCCGTGGCCGGCGCGCTCGGCCTGTGGTCCCTGACCTGGTGGGGCACCGAGGTGACGGACCTGGGCCCGGCCGGGTCCGTCGTCGTGGTCCTGGGCCGGCTGCTGGCCGTCAGCCCGCTGCTGGCGGCCGTCTGGTTCGGGGTGCACATGCTGCTCGTCCTGGTCACCACCCGGCTGCTGTCGATCGGCATCACCGAGGGCTACCATCCGGCCCGGTCCCGGGTGGGCTGGCAGATCTGGGCCACCGAGCGCCTGCTCGACGCCGCCCGTGACCAGCTCTTCCCGATCTACGCCTCCCGGTTCACACCCACCTGGCTGCGCTGGCTCGGCGCGGAGGTCGGCCGGGACGTCGAGGCCTCCACCGTGGTGCTGCTGCCGTCGATGACCCGAGTGGGCGACGGCGCCTTCCTCGCCGACGACACCATGGTCTCCTCCTACGAGCTGCAGGACGGCTGGATGCACGTGGCTCGCGCCAAGGTGGGCAAGCGCTCGTTCGTGGGCAACTCCGGCATGGTCCCGGCCGGCCGCACCCTGCGGCGCGACTCCCTCGTCGCCGTGCTGTCCACGACTCCCACCAAGACCAAGGCGGGCACCTCCTGGATGGGCTCCCCGCCGGTCCGCCTGCGACGCACCGAAGTGCAGGCGGACACCTCCCTCACCTACGACCCGCCGGCCGCCCTGCGCCGCGCCCGCACCTGCTGGGAGCTGCTGCGCGCGATCCCGGTCTGGCTGCACGCCGCGCTCCACCTGCTCGTCGGCGGTGCCCTGGCGCTGCTGGCCACCGTCTCCTGGGGGCTCACCGCCGTGGCCGGCGGCCTCGTCCTGCTGGCCGCCGGCGCGGTGGCCGCCACGCTCACCGTCCTGGCGAAGAAGGTGTTCGTCGGCCACATCGACGCCGGTGAGCATCCGCTGTGGTCCCCGTTCATCTGGCGCAACGAGGTGGCGGACACCTTCACCGAGTACCTCGCCGCCCCCTGGTTCGCGCGCGCCGCCGCCGGAACACCCGCCATGGTCTGGTTCCTGCGTGCCATGGGCGCACGGATCGGCCACGGCTGCTGGGTCGAGTCCTACTGGCTGCCCGAGGCGGACCTGGTCTCCCTCGGCGACGGGGCCACCGTCAACCGCGGCTGCGTGGTGCAGACCCACCTCTTCCACGACCGGGTCATGTCCCTCGACGCGGTGGATCTGGCCGCCGGCGCCACCCTCGGCCCGAACTCCGTGGTCCTGCCCGCCGCCCGCCTCGGCGCCGGCACCACCGTGGGCGCCGGTTCTCTGGTCATGCGCGGCGAGGAGCTGCCCGCCGGCACCTGGTGGATCGGCAACCCCGTCTCCCCGTGGTCCGACCCCGCCCCGCGCGCCTGGCGTGCCGCATGGCGCTCCCCCGACTCCCGTCCCCGAAAGGCCTCATGAGCACCGATCCCTACCTGCCCGCAGTCGGCTCGGACGTGCTGGCGCTGGACGCCGTCCGCCTCGAGCTGGACGTCCGCCTGGCCGCCAACCGGATCGCCGGCACCGCAGTGCTGCACGGCCGCCTGCTCGCCCAGTCCGCTCGCGTGGAGCTGGACCTGCACAGGCTCTCCGTCACGAAGGTGAGGGCCCAGGCCGCCGGGCGGCCGCTGCCGCGGGTCAAGGCGTCCCAGCCACGTCGCCGCCCGCACCGTGTGGTGGTGGAGCTCGGCGAGTCCCTGCCCGCCGGGACCGAACTGGAGCTCACCCTGGACTACCGCGGCACCCCGAAGCCACGGCGCAGCCCCTGGGGCACCGTCGGCTGGGAGGAGCTCACCGACGGTGTCCTCGTGGCCGGCCAGCCGCACGGCGCCTCCACGTGGATGCCCTGCGTGGACTCCCCGGACAACCGCATGAGCGCGGACATCACCGTCACCTGCGACGCCGGCTACCTGCCCGTGTCCAACGGCACCGGCACCCCGGTGAAGCAGTCCGGTTCCCGCACCACCTGGCGCTGGGTCCTGGACGAGCCCGTCCCCCCGTACCTGCTCACCCTGCAGATCGGCCGGTACCGGCTGATCGAGCTCCCCGGCCGCAGCGACGGCCCGCCGATCACCCTCGCCGTGACTCCGCAGACGCAGCAGCGTGCGCTCACCGCGCTGGGCGCACAGCACCGCATGGCCGAGGTGTTCCAGGCGGCCTACGGCCCCTACCCCTTCGACGCCTACACAGCCGTGGTGGCCGACGATGACCTCGAGATCCCCCTGGAGTGCGCCGGCCTGTCCCTGTTCGGCACCAACCACCTGACGGGCCAGTGGGAGGACGAGCGGCTGATCGCCCACGAGCTGTCCCACCAGTGGTTCGGCAATGCCGTGACCCTGGGCCACTGGGCGGACCTGTGGCTGCACGAGGGCTTCGCCTGCTACAGCGAGTGGCTCTGGTCCGAGGCCTCCGGCCGCGAGTCCGTCCAGGCCCATGCCCGCCGCGCCTGGCAGGGCCTGGCCGAGCAGCCGCAGGACGTGGCGCTCACCGACCCGGGGCCGAAGGACATGTTCGACGACCGCGTGTACAAGCGCGGCGCCCTGACGGTGCTGGCGCTGCGCCGTCTGCTCGGGGACGCCGTATTCGGCCGCATGGTGCGCGGCTGGGTGGCCGAGCACCGCTTCGGCACCGTGGACACCGCGATGTTCCGGGCCCACGTGCACTCGTGGGCCCCGGCCGCAGGCGTCACCGCCGCGGCCGTGGACGCCCTGTTCGACGCCTGGACCGTGGAGGCGGCCCTGCCGGCGTTCCCGGGCTGAGCCGGCCCTGCCCGGCACCGCGCCCCGTCAGCGGGCGAACGGCCCGATGGCGTCCTCCTCGGCCAGGTGCAGCGTCCCGTCCTCGGCTACGTCGAAGACCACCCAGACCTGGGTGTGGGAGATGTCCGTCGGGGTCCGCCCGCGCCCGGAGGCGACGGTGCGCTCCAGCACCGGCGTGCCGTCCTCGTTCGCGAAGCCCACGGCCACCCGGGCGGTCCCGCCCTCCCCGTCCTCGCCGCCGGTGAAGGACACGCGGACGTCGTCACCGCGCTGCGGCTCACCCACCGTGACCTCCGGCGTGGGGCTGCCGCCGAAACCGCACTGGGTCCCCGGGGTGCGCACCGTGACCTGGCCGACCGGCAGGTGCGCGAACCTCCCCTCACAGCGAGGGTCGTCGTCCAGTGCCAGGCTCCGTTCCGCGGCGGCCCAGTCCTGCACATGGGCGAAGGCCCGGTCCACCGCCTCGTCCGTCAGGGTGACGCGCGGGCGGTCCCCCTCCAGAGACCACGTGCCGTGGCCGTCTGCCACGCGGAAGTCCTGAGCGGACAGCGCCTCGCCGAGGGTGACCTCGTACGTCCCGCGCAGCGGCGGTGCGGCGTCCTCGTCGGCGACGTCCTCCCAGGGCACCCCGCCGAGCTCCAGGTCCCCGACCGCACCCACCACACCGTCGTCCAGCGGGTGGTCGGCGGCGGTGACCGTGCGCTCCACCGGCGCCTCGGGACGGCGCAGCAGCCCGGGACAGGCGCCGGAGTACACCGGTGCCAGGCCCTCGCCTGCATCACGCAGGCGGAGGCAGTGCTCGGTGCCGTCGGCGTCCGTGACGGTGCCGCGGACCTCGCGTTCTCCGGCCTGCGTGGTCTCGGCCTCCTGCAGGACCACCTCGTCGAAGGACGCCCTCTCCGGGCCGGGGACCTGCTCCGCGCTCAGCGTGCCGCCCTGCTCGGTGGACAGGACGCCTCCCAGGAAGAAGCCGTCACCGTCCACGAAGCCGACCAGGTGCCGGTGGATCGCCTCGGCGGTCTCCTGCTCGACGGCGACCTGGTGCTCCGGCGCCCAGTCCGCGAGCGGCCCGTCCGGGGCGGCGTGCCAGTCGGCGGCGTCGGCCGCGGTGTCCCCGCCGGCCTGTGGTGCCGCGGGCCCGTCCGGGGCCTGCCGGCCGCGCCGGTCACCCTCGCCCGGCGTCTCGGCGTCCGGGGCGGCGAGCTCCCCGTGGATCGGCAGCGGCTGCGGCGTGCGGGTGCCGCCCTCCCCTGCCGTGCCCGACCGGGCCCCTTCGTCCTGCACCACGTCCTGCCCGGCGGTCGGGTCCGCCTCGCCTCCGGCGGGTCCTCCGCATCCGGCCAGCGCCAGGGCCAAGCCGAGCCCGGTGAGCGCGGCGGCACCGCCGCGGATCTGCCGACGGACATGGCGATGTGCAGCTGTGTGTCCCTGCATGCGCAGGCCCCCTCCGGTGGTGTTCCCGTCGTGTCTGCGCCGGCATCCCTTCCGGCGCGCGCCACCACCCTAGCGTGACGGGGAGCACGACGACGGCCCGCCGCCTCCGCCTGTGGACATCACCGGGCGGACGGGGCCAGGACCAGGACGCCGCGGACGGCCTCCGGCAGTCCGGGCACCTGTGCCGCGGTGAGCGGCAGGACTCGCTCGGCCGGTGTCGGCTGCACGGCGGAGGGGTCCGCGGTGGCGAATCCGGTGCCGCGCGCCTTCACGAGTGCCTCGGCCCGGCACCAGGCGTCGACGCGCGCGGCATAGGCCCGGTGGCGTGGCAGACCGTCCCAGACGGCGAGCTGCTCGGCGGAGAACGCGACGGCGTCCGAGGCGGCGCGGCCGTCCGGGCCCGGCTCCAGTGCCCGCCGCGTGCGCGGGCTGTCCAGGTCCTCCACATCCACACCGACCGCCCCCTGCCCGGCGGCGCGCCAGGCGAGCACCGTCAACGGGCGCTCTCCGGCGGTGTGGGACAGACTGACGGCCGGCAGCGTGGGCGGGACGTCCTGACGGCTCCCCCGGAGCCGGCCCCACACGCGGGCGAGCCGGCCGCCGGGGTGAGGGCCGTCGTCGTGGTTGCGGGACTCGGCGGCCCAGGCGAGGGCGGGCTCGCCGTGATCCCGCGCACCGCAGGCCGGGCAGGTGCGCTCGATGCGCAGCGACCCGGCGGCGAGGCCGAGCAGCGCCTCCAGCCGGGCCAGCAGGAGCGCGGTCCGTTCAGCCCGGCAGACGCCGACGGCGCCGACCAGCACCCCGTGTCCGGGGGCGGTCGGCGCCGTCGTCATCGTCCTGCCTCGGCAGCGCAGGTTCCGTCAGCGCTGGACGGCGCCGTGGCGCTGCGCGGCCAGCTCGGTGGCGGCCGCTCGGGCCTCGGAGGCCTCGTCCGCGGTGAGGGTGCGGTCCGGAGCGCGGAAGCGCAGCGCGAAGGCCAGCGACTTCTTGCCCTCCTCGATGCCCTTGCCCACGTACACGTCGAACAGCTCGACGGACTCGAGCAGCTCGCCGGCGCCCTCCACGAGGGTGGCCTTCACCTCGCCGGCGACGACGTCCTGGTCCACCACAAGGGCCACGTCCTGGGTGGTGGCACCGAACGTGGACAGCGGGCAGGCGACCACGCGCTCCAGGGAGGCGGCGAGGACGGCGTCCAGGTCCAGCTCCATGGCGCAGGTGCGGGCCGGCATGTCTGCGGACTCCAGCCACGACGGCAGCAGCTCGCCGGCGTGGCCGACCACGGTGCCGTCGGCCAGGCGCAGCTCGGCCGTGCGGCCCGGGTGGAATGCCTGGTGGGAACCCTGGGCCACGGTCAGCTCCACGCCCACGGCGCGGGCGACCTGCAGGGCGGCGGCGATCGGGTCCTGCCAGTCGAAGGCGCGCGGGGCGAAGCCGGCGGCCGGGGCGGCCTCGTGGCCGGCGAAGACCGCGGCCACGCGGCGCGGCTGGGCCGGGATGCCGGCGTTCAGGTCCGCGATCGCCTCGTCCGAGGGCTTCACCCCGTTCGGCTCGTTGGATTCGGAGCCCATCTGCTCCCCCGGCAGGAACACCAGGCCGATCTCGTAGAGGGCCACGTCCTTGAAGCCGCGGGAGACGTTGCGGCGGGCGGTCTCCAGCAGGTTCGGCAGCAGGGTGGTGCGCAGGAAGCCGAACTCCTGGGAGATCGGGTTGGACAGGCGCACCATCGTCTGGGCGGCGCCCTCCGCCTCGGTCGCCGCACCGAACAGACGGTTCTGCGCCTCGGACACGAACGGGTAGTCCAAGACCTCGGTCAGGCCGGCGCCGGCCAGCACGTCCGCCACACGGCGGCGCTGGGCCTGCGCGCGGGTCAGGCCGCGGCCGGGAGGGGCGACCGGCAGGGTGGACGGGATCTTGTCGTAGCCGTCCAGGCGGGCGACCTCCTCGACGAGGTCCTCGGGGATCGTCAGGTCGTGGCGCCAGGACGGCGAGGTGACCGTCAGGGTCTCGCCGGCGTCCTCGACGTCCGCGCCGAGCTCGGTGAGCAGCTCGACGACGCGCTCCTTCGGGTAGTCCACGCCGATGCGGCGGGACGGGTAGGTCGGGTCCAGCTCCACCACCGGGTACGTCGGACGGGCGCCGATGTCCGTGACGCCGGGCTCGGCGGTGCCGCCGGCGAGCTCCACGAGCAGCTGCACGGCACGTTCGGCGGCGACGTCCGCGACCTCCCAGTCCACACCGCGCTCGTTGCGCTTGGAGGCCTCGGAGGGCAGCCGGTGGCGGCGGCGGGTGCGGGCGATGGAGACCGGGTCGAAGTGCGCGGACTCGATCGTCACGCGGGTGGTGGACTCGGATACCTCGGTGGCGGCGCCGCCCATGACGCCGGCCAGGCCGATCGGGCCGGACTCGTCCGTGATGAGCAGGTCCTCGGTGTGGAGGGTGCGCTCCTTGTCGTCCAGGGTGCGCAGAGTCTCGCCCTCGGCGGCACGGCGGACGGTGATGGCGCCGGTCAGCTTGTCCGCATCGTAGAAGTGCAGCGGCTGGCCGAGCTCCCACATCACGTAGTTGGAGATGTCCACGGTCAGCGAGTGCGGGCGGATGCCCGCCAGGCGCAGGCGCGCGGCCATCCACGGCGGGGTCGGGACGCTCGGGTCGATGCCGGAGACGGTGCGGGTCACGAAGCGGTCGCAGCCGGGGACACCGTAGATCGGGGCGGTGTCGTCCAGGATCACCGGCTGGCCGTCCTCGTTCGGCTCCGGGACCTCGATGCCCGCCGCCGGATCGGTGAAGGCGGTGCCGGTGGCGTGCGCGTATTCACGGGCGATGCCGCGGATGCTGAAGCCGTAGGAGCGGTCCGGAGTCACGTTGACCTCGGCGGCCTCCTCGTGCAGGTGCAGCAGCTCGAGCGCGTCGGTGCCGACCTCCGGGTCCAGGCCGAGGGTGGACAGCACCAGAATGCCGTCGTGGTCCTCCCCGATGCCGAGCTCGCGGACGGAGGCGATCATGCCGGCGGAGACGTGGCCGTAGGTCTTGCGCGGGGAGATGCGGAAGTCGCCGGGCAGGACGGCGCCGGGCAGGGTCACCACGACCTTGTCCCCGACCTGGAAGTTGTGGGCACCGCAGACGATGCCCTGCACGCCGGAGGGGTCGATGCCGGCGCCGGTCAGGGTCTGCTCGGCGCCCTCGGGCACCACACGGACCTGGCACCAGTTGATGGTCTTGCCGTTCTTCTGCGGCTCGGGGACCATCTCCAGCACCTGGCCGACCACGATGGGACCGGACAGCTCGTCCGCCGGGCGGTGGACCTCCTCTTCCTCGAGGCCGACCTTCACGAGGTCGGCGAGGACGTCCTCGGCGGTGGCGTCGGCCGGGACCTGCGCGAACTCACGCAGCCAGGAAAGCGGGATACGCACGAGAAGATCAGAGCTCCATTCCGAAGTGCTGGGAGAAGCGGACGTCGCCTTCGATCATGTCCCGCATGTCCGGGACCTCGTTGCGGAACATCAGGGTGCGCTCGATGCCCATGCCGAAGGCGAAGCCGGAGTAGACCTCCGGGTCGATGCCCGCCGAGCGCAGGACGTTCGGGTGGACCATGCCGCAGCCGCCCCACTCGATCCACTGGGGTCCACCCTTGGCCTGGGGATGCCAGATGTCCATCTCGGCCGAAGGCTCGGTGAACGGGAAGAAGTTGGGGCGCAGGCGGATCTCGGCGTCCGGGCCGAACATCTGCCGGGCGAAGTACTCGAGGGTGCCGCGCAGGTCCGCCATGGTCAGGCCCTTGTCCACGGCCAGCCCCTCGAACTGGTGGAACACCGGTGTGTGGGTGGCGTCCAGCTCGTCGGTGCGGAAGGTGCGGCCCGGGCAGAGCACGTACACGGGGGCGCCGCGCTCCAGCATGGCCCGGACCTGCACCGGCGAGGTGTGGGTGCGCAACAGGAGGTTGGACTCCAGCGGCTCCACGAAGAAGGTGTCCTGCATCTCGCGCGCCGGGTGGTCCGGCGGGAAGTTCAGGGCGTTGAAGTTGAACCAGTCGTGCTCGAGCTCCGGGCCCTCGGCGATCTCCCAGCCCATGCCGACGAAGATGTCCGAGACGCGCTCCTGCAGCAGGGACAGCGGATGGCGGGCGCCGCTCAGGCGGCGGGAGGCGGCCGTGGTGACGTCCACGGTCTCCTCCACGAGCATGCGGGCGGCATGCTCCTCCTCCAGGACCGCCGTGCGGGCCTTGAGGGCCTTCTCCATGCGGCCGCGGGCGGCGCCCATGGTCTTGCCGGCGGTGGCCTTGTCCTCCTTCGGGAGCGTGCCGATCCGGCGGTTCGCCAGCGTCAGCGGGGCCTTCTCGCCCGTGTGCTTCAGACGGGCGGCCTTGAGCTCGTCCAGGTCGGCGGCGGCGGCGAAGTCGGCGAGCGCCGCCTCCACTGCGGCGCCGACGGCGTCGGCGTCGGCCGGGGAGATCTGCGGGGCGCCCTCGGCGGGCGCGCCGGTCTCGGGGGACTGCGTCATGACGTGACTGCACCCTTCGATGGTCGGTGTCTGTGGGATCTGGTTCGGCGTCCAGTCTAGTGCTCGCCGGCGCGCGGTCCGGCGGCCGGGACGGCGGCGTCCGTGCTGCGGACACCGCCGGCGGGCTAGGTGTTGTGGGTCATGAGGTTCTTGCCACGGGGTACGGGCTGAGATGAGACGAGTGGGCCTCTCCCGCAGGATGGAAGTTCCTACACAACCGACCTGCCAGAAGAGACCCGCTCATGACTCACGCTAACGCACCCCTGACCCCCACTGGCCGTCTCAGGATGGTCCACCGCCACCTGCACGACGGGATCCCGCAGGCACACGTGGCAGCCGAGTTCCGGGTGAGCCGGCCCACGGTGGCCACCTGGGTGGCCCGCTACAAGGCTCAGGGCGAGGCAGGACTTCAGGACCGGTCCAGCCGGCCGCACCGTTCACCTGACCGACTCGATCCGGTCCTGGTCGCCCAGATCCACGCCCTGCGGCGGGAGCGCAAGTGGTCCGCACGGCGCATCCATCACCACCTGGTCTCTCAAGGCCACCGGGTGTGTCTTCGTACTGTGGGGCGGTGGCTGCACCGGCTGGGCATCTCCCGGTTGCGAGACCTCGCGCCCACGGGTGAGGACCTGCGCCAACGACCCCAGAAGATCACCGCGAGAGGGCCGGGGCACATGGTGCACCTGGATGTGAAGAAGATCGGCCGCATGCCTGATGGGGGCGGCTGGCGCACCCACGGCCGTGCCTCCGAGGCCGCCCGTGCTTCCCAGCGTGGTGCAGGCCGGCGGGTCGGGTACACGTACCTGCACTCG
>NZ_FUKP01000058.1:0-8115 GCF_900163825.1 Micrococcus lylae
CCGAGCCCGTCGGACGACCCCACCGAAGGCCCCTCCCCGTCACGCGAGCCGTCCCCCTCGCCCTCCGACGACCCGACTCCGAGCCCGTCGGACGACCCGACCGAGGACCCCACCCCGTCCGAGGAACCGACGCCGAGCCCGACCGAGGACCCGACGCCCAGCCCGTCCGACGACCCGACCAAGGACCCGACGCCCAGCCCGTCCGACACCCCGAGGTCGCCCAGCCCGTCCGACACCCCGCGGTCGCCGAGTCCGACCCCGCCGCTGTCCACCCCGTGGACCCCGCACGCCTCCTCGGCCCCTGACGGCCCCGGCAGCCCATCCTCGACCGCGCCCGGCACCCGGACGCCGGCCCCGTCCTCCGAGGTGCCCGGTTCTTGGACCCCGTCGCCGTCCGCCGACGGCCAGGACGACTCCTGGACTCCGGCCCCGAGCCCCGGCACGGACGACGCCCCGAGCCCCGAGGCCTCCGGGACCCCCGGAGACGGCGCGATGTCCCCGTCCGGCGAGCCGCTGGACCTGGACTTCTACCCTGCGCCGACCCCCGGTGGGGCCACCGAGGCCCAGGGCGCCGCGTCCCTCGGCTCGAACGACGGTTCCAGCCGCAACAGCACCCTGCGCGACGCCTCGGACAGCGCCCTGTCCGGCCTGCAGAACTCCGGCCGTCTCCTCGAGGACGACGCCCTCGCCGCCCTCGAGCACGCGCAGAAGGAGAAGCTGGTGAAGCCGCAGGCCTCCGGCGACCAGACCGAGGACCTGCGCAGCATCCTCTCCGAGGGCGAGACGGACGATTCCTCCATGGACTGGGCGGAGCGAGGTCCGCTCCTGGCCCGCGTCGGGCAGGCGCCCGGGTGGCTGATCGCCGTGCTGCTCGTCAGCGTCGCCACCCTCGGCGCGCTCGGCTACCGGTCCTTCGCCGCCTTCCAGCGCCGCCGCGAGGAGCGCCAGGGCGGCTGACGGTCCCACCCGCACACGGAAGAGCCGGCCCCGGCAGACCGTCTGGTCTGCCGGGGCCGGCTCGTGTCAGGACCGCGGCGGGTCCGCGGGGTCAGGCGCGGCCCTCGGGGTCAGGCGCGGCCCTCGGGGTCACGCGCCGACCTCGGGGTCAGGCGCGGCCCTCGGGGCGGTCGCCGCCCTCCACGGTCTCGGTGGTGCCACGGCTCGTGTCCTCGTCGCCTTCCTCGATGCGGCGGTTGCCGTGATCGTCCTGGGACGGGCCGGCGGCGTACGGCTCCGTGTGCTCGTCGTCGTGCGGATGCTCGGCGGTCTCATCGCGGACGGGGGCCTGCTGTGCAGCAGTGGAGCCGCCGGCAGCCGAGGTGCTGCGGCTGTCCTCCACTGCGCGCTGGCCGGTGACTCCGTTGCCGTAGTAGTCGTACAGCGACTGGCCCTCGGCCAGCTGGGTCACGCGCGGCATCGGGGAGGTCGACGGATGCGCCTCCTCCGCGGCGGCCGACGCGCGGCGCTCGGCCGCATTCGCCTGGGCGCGCTGGGTCGGGGTGACGAGCAGCTCCGAACGCCACTCCGGGTTGTGGTCGTTCAGGTACTGGATCGGGGCATGTTCGCCGAAGTGGTCGGCATCCGCCTCCTCCCAGTCGATGTCCCAGCCGCCCGGAGGGGCGTTCAGGAGCTCGTTCTGGCGGATCCAGCGGTAGATGGACGCGTAGGAGCGGGTGCTCAGGTGGTCCACACGGCGGCGCAGCATGCGCGTGTTCAGCTGGGACGGGTCGGTGACGCCCATGGACGCCATGATCTGCACGGCCTCGCGCACGGTGAGGCGGTGATAGTTGTACACGCGGGCGGACTTGTCCTCCACGTCCAGGGCGCGCATGAGGCGCGGGTCCTGGGTGGCCACGCCCACCGGGCACTCGTTGGTGTGGCACTTCTGGGCCTGGATGCAGCCGGTGGCCATCATCATGGCGCGGGCGGACATGGTGAAGTCCGCGCCCTGGATGAGGCGCTTGACGATGTCCGAGCCGGTGGCGATCTTGCCCGCGGCGCCGATCTTCACCATGTGGCGCAGGCCGGTGCCGACCAGCGCGTTGTGGACGAGCATGAGGCCCTCGGTGAGCGGGGTGCCGATGTGGTCGGAGTACTCGAGCGGGGCGGCGCCGGTGCCGCCCTCCGAGCCGTCCACGATGATGAAGTCCGGAGCGATGCGCTCCTCCCACATGGCCTTGCACATGGCCAGCACGTCCACGCGGGAGCCCACGCAGAACTTGATGCCGATCGGCTTGCCGTCGGCGAGCTCACGGAGCTGCCCGATGAACTGCACCATCTCACGCGGGGTGGAGAACGCCGAGTGCGAGGCCGGGGACAGGCAGTCCTTGTCCTCCGGGATCTCACGGGCCTCGGCGATCTCCGCGGTGATCTTGGAGGCCGGGAGCATGCCGCCCAGGCCGGGCTTGGCGCCCTGGGACATCTTGATGGTGATGCCCTTGACCTCGGGGAGGATGGCCTTCTCGCGGAACTTGTCCGCGTTGAAGGTGCCGTCCTCGTTGCGGCAGCCGAAGTAGCCGGAGCCGATCTCCCAGAACAGGTCGGCGCCGTTGCCGCGGTGGTACTTGGTGAGGCCGCCCTCGCCGGTCTCGTGGACGAAGCCGCCCATGCCGGCGCCCTTGTTCATGGCCCGCACCGCGTTGGCGGAGAGCGAGCCGAAGGACATCGAGGAGATGTTCATCAGGGACATGTCGTACGGCTGGCTGCAGTCCGGCCCGCCGATGCGGACCGTCGGCGGCTCGGCCGGCGGGTTCACCGGGGCGGACGAGTGCAGGAGGAACTCGTAGCCGATCTCACCGGTGTCACGCTCGGTGCCGAACGCCTTGTGGTTGTCGAGGCCCTTGGAGCGCGCGTAGACCAGCGATCGGGTGTCGCGGTCGAACGGCTTGCCGTCGAAGTTGCGCTCGATGAAGTACTGCTGGATCTCCGGGCGGATGGACTCCAACAGGTACCGGAAGTGGCCGAGGATGGGGTAGTTGCGGAGGATCGCGTGCCGGCGCTGGGTGAAGTCCCAGATGCCCAGGATGGCCAGGGCGACCAGGATGACGGCCAGGAACCACCAGGCTTCGTTGCCCAGCGAGGCCACCAGAACCACGATCAGAGCCCCGAGCGACAGCGCGGCGATGACGAGAAATCTGTTGTTCACCCGAACATCGTGCCGTATCAGGATGTGGAATGACAGTACCGACGGACGTTCCCCTCACATTCCGTCTCCGCCGTGGACACTTCGTCCACGGGACGGGCGCGGAAAGGCCCCGCATAGCCGCATGCGGGGCCTCGCCGGTGGCGTTTCGTTCACGACGACGGTCGCCTCCTGGGCGTGTCGGGCATCACCGTGCCGGCGGGCCGGCCGCAGCGGCCGGCGAGCCGGCCCCGACAGGCGGCGGGGCCGTCGTCGGGAAGGCTCACCAGGTGTGGGGCACGGGGGTGCGGGAGGAGGGCAGGGCGATGTTCCGACGCCATTCGTGGAGCCACTCCGGGATGCCGGGGCCGCCCTCCGGGTCGTGGCCGAGGGAGCGCACGGCGTCCGCGATCTCCTCATTGCTCACCGGGCGGCCGTCCTTGGCGCGCAGGCGGCCGCAGATGTAGCCGCGGACGTAGACCTCCCCGTCCACCACGATCCGCTGTTCGAGCCACATGGAGCGCTCGTCGAACCCGAGGAAACGGGTGTCCACGGAGAACTTCTGGCCGAACTCCACGGAACGGCGGAAGGCGATCTGTTCGGCCTGCACCACCGGCAGCCAGCCGCGCTTGCGGGACTCCTTCCACAGGCCGCAGCGGTCCATGAGGTCGAAGCGGCCGAGGTCGAACAGGCCGAAGTACTGCCCGTTGTTGATGTGCCAGGCGATGTCCACGTCCGTGAGCAGAGCACGCAGCGGGACCGACGTGGGCTCCCACAGGGAGACACGGCTGCGACGGCGGGACTTCAGCAGGGTGGCGACGGTGCGGAAGATCAGGTGCATGGACACCATGCTACCGGGGAGTAACTCCCGGGTGGAGGGGGCGTCGCCGGCAGTCCCCCGGACGCGGCACGGGCAGCACCGCAGGCGCCCCGAGACACGCCGCGGGCCGCCTCCCGGGAGGGAGACGGCCCGCGGCCAGCCGGAGCATCCGTGCGGATCAGAGGATCCCGTCCGTGAGGTGGTCCGGGGTGCCGAAGCGGTGGGCGGTGATGGAGATCGCCTGCTCGTGCACGAACGGCAGCAGCTCCACCTCGCCGGCGGAGACCACCGGGCCGGCGTAGACGGCCACGTCCGGGGTGCCGCCCAGCGCGTGCTGGAGGGCACGCTTGGCCGCCAGCGCGCCGGCACGGTCGCCGACCCAGTCCGAGATGAGGCGGATGCGGGCGTCGCCGCCGCCCTCGGCAGTCGGCGGGACCTCCGCGAGCTGCTGTGCCCGGCGGTGGAACTCGCCCGTGGGCTCCACGTGGATGTCCACCGGGGCCCCGAGCTCGGTGCCCTGGAACTCGCGGCGCAGCTGCTCCACCTGGCCGCGGACACCCTCGGAGGAGATGCTCGAGGCGTCGCCCTCCTCGGTGGACGGGACCGGGTTGATGGAGACGGTCATCGGGGCGCCGGCGCGCAGGCCGGCGGAGACCACGCGCAGCAGGTGCTCGGCGGGGCCGTGCTCCCAGCGCACCAGCACCGGGGTCGGCACGTGGCGCAGCACGTTGCGCTCGGCACGCAGCGCGGAGATGTCCTGGTCCGGGCCGAAGACGGTGGTCCAGGTCTGCTCGTCCAGCTTCTGGGCGGTGTGCAGCCAGGACGGGTCCACGTTCGGCTCGCCGTCGGCGCCGGAGGAGGACTCCGGGTTGGTCAGCCAGGTCGGGGCGTCCTCCCAGTGCACGAGGCCGTGGAGGTAGTGCGGGCCGCCGGCCTTGGTGGTGGCGCCCACCACGGAGCGCTTCCAGCCGCCGAACGGCTGGCGGCGCACGATGGCGCCGGTGATGCCGCGGTTGACGTAGAGGTTGCCGGCGCGGACGTGCTGCAGCCAGTAGTCGATCTCGTCCGGGTCCAGCGAGTGCAGGCCCGAGGTGAGGCCGAAGTCCACGGCGTTGACGATCTCCACGGCCTCCTCCAGGTCCTTGGCCGTCATCACGGACAGGTGCGGGCCGAAGAACTCGGTGAGGTGGGAGTGGCTGCCCGGCTTCACGCCGTAGCGGATGCCCGGGCTCCACAGCCGGCCGGATTCGTCCAGCTGCTTCGGCTGCAGGGCCCAGGACTCGCCGGGCTCGAGCTGGGTGAGGCCGCGGCGCAGCTTCTCCCCCGGCTCCTCGATGACCGGGCCCATCTGGGCGCGGGCGTCGTCCGGGTAGGCCACGTGCAGGGAGCGCGCCGCGTCCAGGAGCTGGCGGTGGAAGCGCTCGGAGGTGGCCACCGAGCCGACGAGCACCACTAGGGAGGAGGCGGAGCACTTCTGGCCGGCGTGGCCGAACGCGGAGTTCACCACGTCATCGGTGGCCAGGTCGAGGTCCGCGGACGGGGTGACGATCAGGGCGTTCTTGCCGGAGGTCTCGGCCAGCAGGTTCAGGTCCGGGCGCATGGACTTGAACAGCTGGGCGGTCTCGTAGCCGCCGGTGAGGATGAGGCGCTCCACGGACGGGTGGGTGACCAGCGCGGTGCCGACCTCCTTCTCGTCCTCGTCGGCCATGGTGACCAGGCGGACGAGGTCCTCGGGGTCGATGCCGGCCATGGGGCCGTCGGCCGCGAACGCCTCGGAGGCGCGCAGGCCCTCCATGATGTGCTCCCAGGCCACGGCGCCGGTGCGCTCGGACTGCGGAGCGGGCTTGAAGACCACCGGGGAGCCGGCGCCCAGGGCGGCCATGACGCCGCCGACCGGGATGGCCACCGGGAAGTTCCACGGCGGGATGACGAGCGTGAGCTTCACGGGGATCGCGCGGGCGCCCTCGACCTGGTCCAGGCCACGGGCGAGGCGGGCGTAGTAGTGGGCGAAGTCCACGGCCTCGGAGACCTCGGGGTCGCCCTGGTCCAGGGCCTTGCCGGTCTCGGAGCCGGCGACCTCGAGCAGGCGGGCGCGGGCGGCGTGCAGGGCACGGCCCACGGAGTCGAGGGCCTCGGCGCGCTGCTCGCCGGTCAGCTTCCGCCAGGCGTTGCCCGCCTTCTCCGCGCGGGCGATGGCGTCCTCGGCGCCGGAGGCGGTGGTGACGCGGTGGGCGTCCACGGCCTCGGTGCCGAGGGTGGAGTGCGGGATGGCCTCGAGGATCCGGCGGGCCCAGGCGCGGTTGCCCGGCAGGGACGGGTCCGTGTCCGGGGTGTTGGCGAAGCCGTCCACGGGGGCGGGGGTGTCCCCGTCGATGTGGCGGGAGCGGTCCTGGCCGCGGGAGGGCACCGGGACCTCGGTGTCCATCTGTTCGAGGGAGGCGAGGAAACGGTGCTTCTCCCGCTCGAACAGCTCCGGGTCCGAGTCCAGGTCGAACACGGCGGACATGAAGTTCTCGGAGGAGGCGCCCTCCTCCAGGCGGCGGACCAGGTAGGAGATGGCCACGTCGAACTCGCCGGGCTTCACCACCGGGGTGTAGAGCAGCAGGGAACCGACGTCCTTCTTGACCGCCTCGGCCTGGCCGGTGGCCATGCCCAGGAGCATCTCGAACTCGACCTCCGGCGGGATGCCGCCGGCCTCCGCCACACCGCTGGGCTGTTCGGTGGACAGGCCGCGGCGCTTGACCAGCTGGTGGGCCAGGGCCACGTCGAAGAGGTTGTGCCCGGCCACGCCGATGCGCACGTTCTCCACGTGCTCCTTGGTGAGGGCGTAGTTCAGGACGCGCTTGTAGTTGGTGTCCGCCTCCTGCTTGGAGGGCACGGTGGCGAGAGACCAGCCCATCAGGGACGCCTGCATCTGCTCCATCGGCAGGTTCGCCCCCTTGACCACGCGGACCTTGACCGGGGCGCCGCCGTCGCTGACGCGGCGGGCGGACCACTCCTGCAGGCGGATCATCGCGGCGAGGGCGTCCGGCAGGTAGGCCTGCAGCACGATGCCGGCCGGGTAGTCCTTCAGCTCGGGCTGGGAGAGAAGCTCGGTGAAGACGTTCAGCGTGAGGTCGAGGTCGCGGTACTCCTCCATGTCCAGGTTGATGAAGGTCTTCTTCTCCTTCGCCAACAGGTACAGCGGGGTGAGGCGCTCGGTGATCTCCTGCACGGCCTCGTCGAAGGCATAGGGGGCGTGCGGGGCGGTGGCGGCGGAGACCTTCACGGACACGTAGTCCACGTCGTCACGGCGGACGAGGTCGGCGATGCCCTCGAGGCGGCGGTCGGCCTCGCCCTTGCCGAGGATGGCCTCGCCGAGCAGGTTGATGTTCAGGTGGGTCTTCTCGTCCCGCAGGGAGGCGATGGCCTTGGTGAGCTGCTTGTCCCGGGCGTCCACGATCAGGTGGGAGACCATCTGGCGCAGCACGCGGCGCGCGGTGGGCACCGCGACGTGCGGGAGCATCGGGGCCACGCGTCCGCCGACGCCGAACACGGCCTTGAGGGCTGGCGGCAGGAACTGCGGCGACTCCTGGGCGAGCTCGCGCAGGGCCCGGGCGGCGATGGCCGGGTCCTCCGGGCGCACCACGTGGTCCACGAAGCGCACGATGAAGTCCAGGCCGCCCGGCTCCTTGAGCGCGCCGGCGAGCTGGGTGGCCGCGAAGTCGGCCTTGTGGCCGCGGGCCTCGGTGAGCCAGGTGCGGACCTGCTCGATGGCGGCGTCCGCGGACTCGTGCAGGTCGGCGGGGTCCGGGATGCCTCCGGTGGCGTCGAGGAGGCGGTCGAGGTCGTCGTGGTCCTGGGCGGAGAAGGTCTCGGTCATGCTCCCACTGTGTCCGGAATCGACGGCACGGGGCAATTCGGCGGGTGCTGGGACCCGTGCCGCCGAGCCAGAGACTTCGGCTAGTTGCGGGCGGGCTCAAGGGGCCGTTCCTTCTGGTTCGCCGAGCCAGAGACTTCGGCTACTTCACGGGGCGCTGAAGCGGCCATTCCTTCTGGCTCGCGGAGATAGGGGCGAACCCCGTGCGCCGAACCAGAGACATTGGCTACTTGCGGGCCAGCTCAAGGGGCCACACTCTCGGGCGTGTCAGATGGTCTGTGTAAGCCGTACCGAGAGGAACGGTAAGAATCATGA
>NZ_FUKP01000050.1:0-55358 GCF_900163825.1 Micrococcus lylae
TGACTCTCCTTCAGGACCTACATAACGGCCCTGCCACTAAGTCTGACGCGCGACACACCCATGAACCGCCCCTGCAAGGCCCTTACCGTCCTCGTCCTCCCGCTCACCCTGCTCACCCTCACCGGGTGCGGCGACGACGCACCCGACGCTGACCTCGCGAACGTGTCCTGCGAGTCCATCGTCAAGGACAGGCTCCGGGACCCGTCGTCCGCGGAGTTCTCGGATCAGTCCGCGACCGGGTCCGGGGACAAGTGGACCTCGACCGGCACGGTGCGGGCGAAGAACGGGTTCGGAGGGGTGAACGTCATGTCCTACACCTGCGATGTGACGTTCGACGGGGACGAGTTCACCGGCACCGCGGACTTCACCGACCAGTGAGCCGGGTCGTCGACCTGTGGCTGCGGCGTGACCGCACAAGGACCGCCCGATACGGGAAGGGCAACAGGTGGAAGGCGGTGAGGACTGACGGGCGTGGCGGAGAGGTCACGCGCACGTTCCGCACCAAGGACGCCGCCACCGCCTGGGCTCACGCGGACGCCGCGGCCACCGTCCCGGTCACGGTCGCGGAGTGGGCGGCCACCTGGCAGGCACGACAAGTGCACCAGCGGGGCCGATCGCGGGAGACGATCAGGCTCCGTGTCGAGGGCGACATCATCCCGGTCCTCGGCGGCCGCCGCCTGGACTCGCTGACCCGCGCCGACGTGCAGGACGCCGTTCTCGCCTGGACAGACAAGGAGCTTGCTCCGGCCACGGTGCGGCTGTCCTACCGGTACTTGTCGTCCATGCTGCGTGAGGCGGTCCTCGAGGGCATCATCCCGGTGTCTCCGGCGGTGCGTATCCGCCTGCCCGCGTTGCCGTCGGAGCCGGTGGAGGTGTTGACGGTGGGGCAGGTGCAGCAGATCGCAGACACGATTGCACCGTGGGCGCGTGATGCGGTGCTGGTGGCGGCGGCGACGGGGCTACGTCCGGGGGAGTGGCGTGGGCTGACCGCTGACCGGGTGAACCTGGAGGCGGGGACGGTCCTGGTGGACCGGCAGATCGGGGAAACGGTGTCCACGTGGGGGCCGCTGAAGACGGCGGCGTCACGGCGGGTGGTGACCGTCGGCCCGGCGACCGTGGACGTGTTGGGCCGGCTGGTTGAGGACGCCGACGGTGAGGGCCGGTTGTTCCATCACCGTGGTGGGTGGTCGCGTCACCGGCTGTATGACGTGTGGGACGACGTGCGGGGCAAGCTCTCCTGGATGGGGCCGGGAGGCTGGCACCTGTTGCGGCACCATCACGCCTCGGTCCTGCTCTCAGGTGGGGCGTCGGTGGTGGCGGTGTCCCGGCGTCTCGGTCACAAGGACGCGACGGAGACGCTGGCGACTTACGCCCACGTAATGCCTGCTGACGATGCGCTTCTGGCAGACATGGCAGACGGGCTGGTCAGGTAGCTGCTGTTCCGGTTCTGTTCCGGTTGGGACACCACAGGCGACCGTATCTGACCACAAGTGACCGTATCTGGGGTGAGGGCGGCCGCGGCTGGTTTCCCGCATGCGGGCGCGGATTCCGCGGCCTGGTGCAGGTGTGATGTTGGTGGGCGAGGGGACGGACCGGCTGTACGCCGGGTTCTGTTCTGCGCGTCGGTTGCCCTGGAACGCAGCGACGGCCATCTGTCTAGGCCCGCCGTCGCCGACGGGCTCGAGCGGCCAACCCGGACGCTGGGGCGGGCAGCCCTCGTGACGCGTCCTGTTCGGCCTTGCACCGGATGGGGTTTACCGAGCCGGCCCCGTCACCGGGGCCGCTGGTGGTCTCTTACACCACCCTTTCACCCTTACCCCCGCTGCGAGCAGCGGAGGCGGTCTTCTCTCTGTGGCACTGGCCTGCGGGTCGCCCCGAGTGGGTGTTGCCCACCATCCAGCCCTGTGGTGCCCGGACGTTCCTCACCCCGCACCGTGGACGGTGCGGGCCGCGGCCGTCCACCGGTCCGTCCCGAGCCGAGAGTCTACCCGCGTGCGGAGCATCACCACCGCCCACGCGGCCGTTCCCTGCCCGAGGGCGTCCGCACCCCCTAGAATGAGGCCCGTCCGCAGTCAACGACGACGTGGATCGGGTCCAAGCGCCCGCGCTTGCCCGCACCGGCATCCAAGGAAGGACCACCGTGGCAGACAACGCCTCGACCCAGACTCCCGAGTGGAACACCCAGGAGCAGCTCGCCGAGAAGATGGTGCCGCTGCTCGGCACCCTGTACCGCGACAACAACGTGGTGACCAGCATCTACGGCCGCTCCCTCGTCCACCGCGGCGTCATCGACATCATCAAGGCCCACCGCTACGCCCGCCGCGTGGAGAACGAGCCGCTGTCCGTCGAGGCCACCTACCCGCTGGTCGAGGCCATGGCCGCCATGGACCTGGGCGCGGCCACCGTGGACCTCGCCAAGCTGGCCCGCAAGCAGAAGGAGTCCGGCCAGGACGTCCAGTCCTTCCTCGACGCCGAGTTCGCCGACGTCAAGGGCAAGGGGGGCGAGGGCCTCGGCGAGACCCAGGACGTGGTGCTCTACGGCTTCGGCCGCATCGGACGACTGCTGGCCCGCATCCTCCTGTCCCATGCCGGCGGCGGCTCCAAGCTGCGCCTGCGCGCCATCGTGGTCCGCAAGAACTCGGACGACGACCTGATCAAGCGCGCCTCCCTGCTGCGCCGCGACTCCATCCACGGCCCGTTCGACGGCACCATCGTGGTGGACGAGGACCGCAACGTCATCACCGCCAACGGCACCGAGATCCAGGTCATCTACTCGTCCGACCCGACCACGGTCGACTACACCGTGTACGGCATCAAGGACGCCCTGGTCGTCGACAACACCGGCCGCTGGCGCGACGTCGAGGGGCTGTCCCAGCACCTGCAGGCCACCGGCACCAAGAAGGTCCTGCTCACCGCCCCGGGCAAGGGCGACATGAAGAACATCGTGTTCGGCGTGAACTCGGACACCATCGAGGACGCCGACACCATCGTGTCCGCCGCCTCCTGCACCACCAACGGGATCACCCCGGTGCTCAAGGTCGTCAACGACGAGTACGGCATCGACCACGGCCACGTGGAGACCGTGCACGCCTACACCAACGACCAGAACCTCGTGGACAACTTCCACAAGGGTGCCCGCCGAGGCCGGGCCGCCGGCATGAACATGGTGATCACCGAGACCGGAGCGGCCAAGGCCGTGGCCAAGGCCCTGCCGGAGCTGGCCGGCAAGCTCTCCGGCAACGCCATCCGCGTCCCCACTCCGGACGTGTCCATGGCCATCATCAACCTGGCCCTGGACAGGCCGACCTCGGTGGAGGAGCTGAACTCCCGCCTGCAGCGGGAGTCCCTCACCGGTGAGCTGCGCGGCCAGATCGGCTACGTGGACTCCCCGGAGGTCGTGTCCACCGACTTCGTCGGCTCGGACCGCGCCGGTGTGGTGGACGGCCTCGCCACCCTCGTGAACAACGAGGGCAAGAACGCCATCCTCTACGTCTGGTACGACAACGAGTACGGCTACTCGCACCAGGTGGTCCGCGTCGTCGAGAAGATGGCCGGCCAGGACGTGCCGTCCTTCCCGAAGGCCTGACGCCTGAGCGCCTGAACGGCTGACACGAAGGCCCCGCCCGTCGTCCCGGGCGGGGCCTTCGTCTGTCTGCGGTGAGTCGTCACCGGCGGAGGGCGGCCTGGAGGAGGCCGGCGCCGTCGTCGGGGGAGGGGCCGACGACGGTCGGCTCAGTCCGCCTGTCCGGTCACCTCGTCTGCGTCCACGTCGTCGTGGCCGAAGGGGTCGCGGTCCTCGCCGGGCAGCCAGGTCACGCCCGGGACGTTCATCTTCTCGGCGCGCTGGGTGCGCTTCCACTTCCGGGCCCACCGGCCCCCGAGTCGGTTGACGTAGAGCGTGCCGTTGAGGTGGTCGTACTCGTGCTGCATGATGCGCGCGAACCAGCCGCGGGCCTCGACGTCGATCGGCTCGCCGTCCACCGTCTGACCGGTCAGGCGCACGTGGTCAGAGCGCTTCAGCGGGTAGGACAGGCCCGGCACGGAGAGGCAGCCCTCGGAGTCCTCGTGGCGGTCCGGCTCCTCCTGCGAGGCCTTGGACAGATAGGTGAGCACCGGGTTGATCACGTGCCCGACGTTCGGGGCGTCGCCGGTGTCGTGGAAGGTCCAGGTGAAGATGCGCAGCCCCACGCCGACCTGCGGGGCGGCCAGGCCGACGCCGCGGGCCGCCTCCTGGGTGACGTACATGTCCTCGATCAGCGTGCGGATCTCGTCGTCGATGACCTCGACCTCGGCGGCGCGCTCGTGCAGGACGGGCTCGCCGTAGACGGTGATGGGACGGATGGAGGGCATGGTGCTTGCGCTTCCCGGCCCGGGGTGCGGGCCTGCGTGGGTCGGAGACGGGGGAGTCCCCAGCCTACCGCCGGGGACACCACCACGGCGGTCATTCCGCGGCGAGGGCCTCCAGCGCATCCGGATCCAGCAGCGTCACCCGCGGGCCCTCGAGGGCGATCAGGCCGTCGTCGGCGAGTCGGCGCAGCCCGCGGCTGAACGCCTCTGGGGTGGTGCCCAGCAACGATGCGACGTCCTTCTTCGGCGCGACCAGCACCACGACGAGCTCGGCCTTGTTCCGGGAGGCGGGCAGGCCGAGCAGATGCCCGGCGATCCGCGCGGTGACCGGCTGACGCTCCCGGGCCAGACGTTGTTCGGCCTCGGCCAGGCGAACGGCCAGCGTCCGCATCACCCGTGCGCCGATGCTCGGATACTCGGCCAGAAGTCGGGTGACCTCGGCATGGGAGAAGGTGCACAGGCGCGTTGCGACCACGGCGCGTGCCCCGTGTCGGGCCGGCTCGCCCGTGAGGAACTCGTGCTCGCCCACGGAGTCGCCGGGCTCGACCATCCGCACCACGCGTTCCCGGCCGGTCGCTGAGCCGAGGGTCAGCGCCAGGCGGCCGCTGTGCACGACGCACAGGCGGTCGGTGCGGTCGCCGGCGAGGTGCAGGGCTTCGCCGGCCTCGAGCACGACCGGCCGCGCCAGGTCCGAGACCCGGCGCAGCTGTTCCAGGTCCAGCCCGGCGAACAGCGGGACCCGTGCCGCGCACGGCTCCGGTTCACCCACGGGGGCGAGGGGAAGGTCGATACGCACGCCATCAGCCTCCCACACGGTGCCTTGACCGTGGTCAAGGCAAGCCCGCCGTCCCCTTCGTAGCGTCAGTGACATCCCCGGAAGGAACGGGGACCCGGACCCGGCACCCGCCCGGTCCGTTCAGCCTCACCGACGGCCGCGCCGGTGACGACCGACTGGAGTGACCATGACCGCCACCACGCACACCCTGCTCCGTGCCGAGGGATTCAGCTGCCCCTCCTGTGTCCGGAAGATCGAGAAGGCCCTCCATGCCCTGCCCGGCGTGAGAGGTGCGCAGGTCCATTTCGAGACCCAGCGCATCGAGGTCGACCACGACCCGCAGACCACCACTGCCCAGGACCTCGTCGAGGCCGTCGCCAAGGTCGGCTACACCGCCCGGCCGTCGGCCTTCTGACACCGCCCCGCCCCCGACGAACGGAGTCCGCCATGTCCATCTCCGCCCCCACGCGACCGGGCCGCACCCGTGCCCGGCTCGCTCTGCCCCGCCGCTGGCGGCGTCCCGTGGTGGCCGGCCTGCTGATCGCCGTCTCGCTCGTGCTGGCGCCCGTGCAGCTGGCCCACGGGACCGGACACCTCGTGGCGGCGGGCCTGATGCTCACCGCCGCCGTCGTGGCCGGCCTGCCGATCGCGCGCGACGCGATCGCCGCCCTGCGGGTGAAGACCGTCGGCATCGACCTGCTCGTCGCCACCGCCGCGATCGGCGCGTCTCTGCTCGGCAATTTCTGGGAGGCCGCCGCCGTGACCTTCCTCTTCGCCCTCGGCCACGGCCTCGAGGACGCGACCCTGTCTCAGACTCGCTCGGCGCTCGCGGACCTCGTGTCCACGGCGCCCGAGACCGCCGTCGTCGTGGACCCAGACGGGACGCAGCGCACCGTGCCCGCCCACGAGGTGGCCCCCGGCGCGACCGTCCTCGTCAAGGCCGGCGCCCGGGTGCCCGTGGACGGCGTGGTGCTCACCGGGGCCGGCGCCGTGGACGAGGCATCCATCACGGGCGAGTCCATCCCGGCGGAGAAGACCGACGGCGACGCCGTGTACGCGGGCACCGTGGCCACGGCAGGCCTGCTGCAGGTGGAGGCGCGGGGCGTGGGCGCCGACACCACCCTGGCGCGCATCATCCACCGCGTCGAGGCGGCCCAGGAGGCCCGCGCTCGGACCCAGCGGTTCATGGACCGCTTCTCCCGCTGGTACACCCCGGCGATCATGGTGCTGGCCTTCGCGACCGGTCTGATCACGCGGGACGTCCCCCTGGCCCTGACCCTGCTGGTCATCGGCTGCCCGGGCGCCCTCGTGATCTCCATCCCGGTCGCGATTGTGGCGGGGATCGGCCGCGGCGCCAGGGACGGCGTGCTCATCAAGGGAGGGGAGTTCCTCGAGCGCTCCGCGAAGGTCGACGCCGTCGCCGTCGACAAGACCGGCACCCTCACCTCGGGCACCCCCGAGCTGACAGACGTCGTCGCGTTCGAGCCCGGGGCCGAGGACGAGGTGCTGCGCTGGGCCGCACGGCTCGAGGCGGCCTCGGACCACCCGCTGGCCGCGCCGGTCGTCGCGGCGGGCCGGGACCGCGGCCTGCTGGACGGCCCGCTGGCCACCGATGTGGACGTCGTCCTCGGCCGCGGGCTCACCGGAGAGGTGGACGGCCGCGTCGTCGCCGTGGGCAACGTGGCGCTGCTGCGCGAGCGCGGCGTGGATCCGGCCGCGACCGACCGGGTCGAGACCGTCGCGGCCGAGCTGGCGGAGGCGGGCCGGACCCCGGCGGCGGTCGTCGTCGACGGTGTCCCGCTCGGCGTCCTCGCTGTCGCAGACACCGTCCGGCCCGAAGCCGCGGGCATGATCCGGGCGCTGCACGGCATCGGCGTCCGCGAGGTCGTGATGCTGACCGGCGACCAGCCCGGCGTCGCGCAGGCCGTGGCCCGGCAGGTGGGCGTCGACCACGTGCGGGCGGGCCTGCTGCCCCAGGACAAGCTCGAGGCGATCGAGGCCCTGCAGGCCGAGGGCCGCGTCGTCGCGATGGTCGGTGACGGCGTCAACGACGCCCCGGCCCTGGCGACGGCGGACATCGGCGTGGCCATGGGCGCGGCCGGCTCCGGTGTGGCCATCGAGACCGCGGACATCGCCCTGATGGGCGACCGGCTCGAGCGGCTGCCGCAGGCCCTCAATCTGGCCCGGCGCACGGTGCGGGTGATGCGGCAGAACATCGCGATCTCCCTCGTGACCGTCGCGGCCCTGCTAGCCGGCGTCTTCGCCGGCGGCGTCACGATGGCCCTCGGCATGCTCGTGCACGAGGCATCGGTCCTGCTGGTCATCGTGAACGCGATGCGCCTGCTGCGGCGCCGGGATCAGCCCAGGTCCACGACCTCGAACTCGAGCAGGTCGGCGCCCGTGGCGACCGGCGCCGGGCGGCCGCCCCGCTCGGCGGCGTGAGCGGCGGGCAAGCGCCCGTCCCGCCAGCGCTCCGTCACCGGCCGCCTCGATGCCCGGCCACGCGGGACCGGGCCGGCCCCACGATCACCCGACGGCGCGCAGGGGCACCGCAGCCCGCTCGGGCAGACGAGGAAGGCCCCGGAATCCGCAGGATTCCGGGGCCTTCCGCATGGGGTGAGCGACGGGGATTGAACCCGCGACCTTCTGGACCACAACCAGACGCTCTGCCGACTGAGCTACGCCCACCATGCGTCCCCGAGCGGTGGAGCGCTCGGAGCAGCGCGTTCAACTATACACACACTCGGCAGCCGATCATGACCATTCCGGCGGTGACACCGCTCACGCATCGAGGCGTGAGCGAGGTGCGGGGCCGCCGTCGCCGGTCAGATGCCGGCCTGGCCTTCCCGGGTGACCTCGCGGGAGATCCGGTGGGCCTCGTCGGTGCTCGGCCCCGGCGGGGCGGCCATCACGGCGCGGCGGTAGTAGCGCAGCTCCTGGATGGAGTCGCGGATGTCCCCGAGGGCACGGTGGCCGCCGGTCTTCGCCGGAGCCTGGTAGTAGGCGCGGGGGTACCAGCGGCGGGCCAGCTCCTTGACGGTGGAGACGTCCACGATCCGGTAGTGCAGGTGCTCCACGACCTTCGGCATGGAGGCGGAGAGGAACAGCTTGTCCTGGCCCACCGAGTTGCCGGCGAGCAGGGCCTTGCGCGGCTCCGGCACGCGGGCGGTGATGTACTCCAGCACCTGCGCCGCGGCGTCCTCGAGGGCGAGGCCGGAGTCGAACTCGCGGATGAGCCCCGAGGTGGTGTGCATGTCTCGCACGAACGGGTCCATCTGCGCCAGGGCCTCGGCCGAGGGCCGGATCACAAGGTCGATCCCCTCGTCCAGGATGTTCAGCTCGGAGTCCGTGATCAGCACCGCGACCTCCACGAGGTCGTCGACCACCGGATCCAGGCCGGTCATCTCGCAGTCGATCCAGACCAGCGGAGCGTGGGCGTCAGCGTTCTTCGTTGTCTCGGTCACGGCTCACACCCTACTCTTGCCGCCACCGTCTCCGTGGCAGTCCAGCGTGCTCGAGGGGGCCTCGATGGTAGATTCGTGCCCCGTAGACGCCCGACCCGGACTGCCGGTGGGAACGGGACCCACGTGAGCCCCGCCGCAGGGGTGCCCCGGAGGAGGAGCCGCCACATGAACGTGCCGACGCCGCCCGCGCGCGACGCGAACGCGCCGGAGTATGTGGGCATCGGCGGGTTCCGCGTCGATCCGAAGGTGGGCGGCTGGACCGCGACCCCGCTCGTCGCGGGCACGCTCGGCTCCCTGCTGCTGGTGCTGGGGTCGTTCTCCGTCGGCTGGCTCGCCTCCACCTCCCCGATCAACCGCTGGCAGTGGCTCATCCCGTACCGCACGCAGGAGAGCGGGGTCATGCTCGGCACCGTCCTGCTCACCCTCGGCTGCTGGGTGATGTTCTGGGCCTGCCTGCGGCTGGGCCAGGTGACCCGGCCGTTCGGCCACGGAGCGCTCAGGACGGTGAACGTCGCCACGGTCCTGTGGTGCCTGCCGCAGCTGCTGGCGCTGCCGATCTTCAGCCGTGACATCTTCGCCTATGTGGGGCAGGGGCGGCTCATGGTCGCCGGCCAGGACCCCTACACCGACGGCATCTCCTCCCTCTCCAACTGGTTCCAGCTGGGCACGGACGCCACCTGGGCCAACGACGGCACCCCCTACGGTCCCGTGTTCCTCTGGATCGAGGAGGCGGTCGTGGCCGCGACCGGCCCGGACAACCCGGACCTGGCGATCTTCCTCTTCCGCCTCGCCGCCGTCGCCGGTGTGGTGCTGATCCTCGTCTTCGTCCCCCTGCTGTGCCGAGAGCGTCAGGTCAACGGGGCCTGGGCCGTATGGATCACGGCGGCCAATCCGCTGTTCACGATCTCCTTCGTCGCCTCCGGCCACAACGACGCCCTGATGGTGGGCCTGGCCCTGGCCGGAACCTACTGTGCGCTGCGCGCCGGTAGGCCGCGGCCCGCCGAGGGGCCGGTCATCTCGGCCGCCTGGGGGGTCGGGGCCGTCGTGCTGACCACACTGTCGATCGGCATCAAGCCGATCACCATGGTGCTCCTGCCGTTCATCGCCCTGCTCTGGGCCGGTCCGGCGGCCGGCTGGATACGGCGCTTCGTGATGTGGGGCATCACCGCGGCCCTGGCCTTCGGCATCATGGTCGTCGTCGGCCGGCTGAACGGCTTCGGCTTCGGGTGGCTCGAGGTCATGCTCGGCACCGGCACGGGCACCGTCCCGTGGTCGCCGATCGGCATCCTCAACGACATCACCCAGGGCGTGTTCGGCCTGATGGACTGGGACACCTCCGGTGTGGAGGACACGTACAAGCGGGTGGGCCGCATCATCTCGGTGATCGTCGTTGTGATCCTCATGTTCGTCGGCCGGCAGGATCGGGTCATGGAGCGCATGACGTGGGCCTTCACCGCCCTGGTGGTGTTCTCGCCCATCATCCAGCCCTGGTACCTGCTCTGGCTGCTCCCGTTCTTCGCCGTGATCGGCCTGAGGGACAACTGGCAGATCAAGTGGGTCGTCTTCACCGTGGGCTACTTCCTGGCCTTCGGCGCCTCGGACCAGCTGTTCACCTGGCAGTTCCTGGACATCGCCCAGGACGTCGAGCACCTCTCCCTGCTGGTCTCGGTGATCTGCCTGGGGTGGATCCTCGTGGTCGACCGCAAGACGTCACGCTTCGTGAAGGACGACTGGCACGTGCGCCCGGCGCTGGCGGCCCTGTTCGGCAGCCGATCCGCCGAGCCGCACGAGGTGCAGGGTCGTTCAGGCGACGAACGATGACCTCTGCGCAGCACCCCGGCCCGGTCGGCACGTCCCCGCGGGCCGGCGGCCGGCAGGCACCCGCGCACGAGCCCCCGGCCGGAGGGCTCGGCAGGACGTTGCACCGGCTGCGTCGCCGCCTCTGCCGGCTGGCGGTGGTGGGCTGGTTCCTGCCGTCCCACGACCGTGACCCCTACGCCGCGCTGCGTCAGGGCGTGCTCGCCTCGGTGCTCGTGGTGATCGGCTCCCTCGGCGTGGGATGGATGCCCTCCGTGCCCGAGTCGTTCCTCGCCCGGGTGCGCTCCTTCCAGCTGGTCCGGCTGGACCTGTCCACGGCGCTGCCGTTCGCCCTGGTCCTCGCCGTGGGCTGTCTGCTGCTCGTGCGGTCCTGGCTGCGGCTGGGCCAGCAGGTGTCAGGGTGCTGGGCCACCCATGGGATCGCCGTCCGCCGGGCGGTCTGGTGGTGGACGGTCCCGCTGCTGGTCTGCGTGCCGATCTTCTCGCGGGACGTGTTCTCCTACATCCAGCAGGGTCGGATGGTCGCCGCGGGGCTGGACCCGTACGCCGAGGGCGTCTCCCAGCTGCCCGGCTGGTTCATGTACGGCGCGGACTCCATCTGGGCGGAGTCGCCGAGCCCCTACGGGCCGCTGTTCCTCGGCATGGGCGAGGCCATCTGGCGCCTCAGCGCCGGCATCCCGGACGTCGCGGTCCTCCTGTTCCGCACCATTGCCGTGGCCGGACTGGCACTGTGCCTCTGGGCCGTGCCGCGCCTGGCCGAGGCGGCCGGACGGAACCCGGACTGGGCGGTGTGGCTCGTGGTGGCCAACCCCCTCTTCCTGCTGTACATGGTCGCCGGCGTCCACAACGACGCCCTGATGATCGGCCTCATGCTCGCCGGATTCGTGCTGCTGGTGCGCGAGCCCCGCCGCCGTCTCCCCGCCCTCGCAGGGATCCTGCTCATCGTGCTGTCCGTCGCCATCAAGCCGCTCACGGCGCTCGTGCTGCCCTTCGCGGCCCTGCTGCTGCCGGCCGGCTGGAGGCCTTTCCGGGACGGAACCGGCCTGAGCCTGCGCCGCCGCATCGGCCCCTGGCTCACCACCGGTGCTGCCGCCCTGGCCGTCCTCGCGGCGATCGGCGCGGCCACCGGCCTGGGCTTCGGGTGGGTCCAGGCGATGCTCACCAGCGGCGACGCCGCCTTCCCGTATGCGCCCTTCGGACTGCTCGGCCTCGGCTTCGGCGCGCTCGTGGACGTGGTCACCGCCGTGCCCGCCCGGCAGGCCGCCGGCTGGTTCTACACCGCCGGAACGGCGGCGACGCTGGCCTACACGGCCTGGTGTGCCCTGCGTCCCCGCGCCGCCGACCCCATCGCCACCTCCGCCTCGGTGCTGCTCGTGGCCATCGTGCTGGCCCCGATCGTCCAGCCCTGGTACCTGCTCTGGGTGCTGCCCCTGGCGGCCTGCGCGCTGCCGGGACGCAACAACCACCCGCGCTGGCTCGGCTGGGTGAACATCGCCCTGGTCCTCGCCCTCACCGCCGTGGGGGCGGTGGACCAGCTCGCTGTGGCGAACTGGGTGCCGCTGACCGTGGTGCGCCTCTGTACGGCGGTGCTCTGCCTGGCCATGATCGTGTGGCTGGTCTGGCTCGACCCGCACACGCGACGGCTCTTCCCGGGCCGCCGCCGGCAGGCCGAGCTGATCGAGCCTGAGGCAGAGCCCACCCCGGCACACCGCGCCGCCGACGTCGTCCGCCTCGCCCCCGCGATAGCCTCGAACCGGACCGACTCCGGTCCCGCTTCCCGTCCCCTTCCCAGGAGTCCCCAGTGAGCCATTCCGTCGCCGGACAGACCGCTCCACGGTCGAAGTGGATCGCCGTGCTGGTCGGTCTCACGCTGCTGGCCGCCGTCGCGGCGTTCCTGTCCAAACAGTGGTGCCGCCTGAACGGCTGGGGCGTGCCGGATGTGCACCTGCACATGTGCTACTCGGACTTCGCTCAGCTGTACCCCACGCGCGGCCTCGCCGACGGCTACTTCCCGTTCTACACGCCGCTGCCTGAGGACCAGTGGATGGAGTACCCGGCGCTGCTGGCGGTCGTCGCGGGGGTGACGAGCTGGCTCGTGCCGGCAGACGGCTCCGTGGCCGAGCGCACGGTCACCTACTTCGACGTCAACGCGCTCGGGGTGGTGCTGTGCTGGATCGTCGTCGTGGTCGCCACGGCCTTCACCGCAGGCCACCGCTCCAAGGACGCCCTCCTGGTGGCCCTCGCCCCGGGCATCGTGCTGACCTCGATGCTCAACTGGGACCTCTGGGCGGTCATGCTCGCCGCCCTGGCCCTGTGGACCTGGTCGAACGGCCGCACCGTGCTCTCCGGCGTGCTGCTGGGCCTCGGCGCGGCGATGAAGCTCTACCCGCTGTTCTTCCTCGGCGCGATCCTCGTCCTGGCGATCCGCACCCTGAAGCTAGGGAGGTTCTTCACCACCCTCGCCGTGGGCGTGCTCACCTGGCTGGCCGTGAACGTCCCGTTCA
This sequence comes from Micrococcus lylae, assembly GCF_900163825.1. NCBI lineage: Bacteria > Bacillati > Actinomycetota > Actinomycetes > Micrococcales > Micrococcaceae > Micrococcus > Micrococcus lylae. Next base: position 12,909 of record NZ_FUKP01000050.1, read on the forward strand.
TGCTCACCGCCTTCGACCAGTGGTCCCGCTTCTACACGTTCTCCGGCGACCGGCCCGTCTCGTTCTCCTCCCTGTGGCTCGCCTTCACCTGGACCGGCTGGTCCGGCGAGACCTTCTCCCTGATCTCCAACGGCCTGTTCGCCCTCTGCTGCGCCGGCGTGGCCTACCTGGGCCTGTCCAGCCGCCACCGTCCGCGGATGGCCCAGCTGTGCCTGCTGATCGTGGCCTCGTTCATCCTGCTCGGCAAGGTGTACTCGCCGCAGTTCGTGATGTGGCTGATCCCGCTCGTCGTGCTCGCCAGCCCGCGCTGGAAGACCTTCTGGGTCTGGCAGGCGATCGAGGTCTACCACTGGGGCGGCGTCTGGATGGAGTCGGCCCGCATCACCTCCTCCGGCGCCTTCGGCCAGGACGCGCTGTGGATCCCGCTCTGGTACGGCTCCGGCATCGTCCTGCACATGGCCGCGGTCATCTGGATCTGCGTGACCGTGGTCAAGGACATCCTCGACCCCGAGCGAGACCCGGTGCGTGCCGGGCTCGCCCCGGACGCCGGGGACGGCCGCTACGCGGACCCGGGCGACGGCGTCTTCGCCGACCACCCGGACCGCTTCCTGCTTCCGCCTGCCGGTCGCGGCCCCGTCCGCACGGAACGCCGGGAGCCCGCGGTGCGCTGACGGGCGGAGGCGCCCACGGGGCCACACCCACACCCTTCACGACGGCGGTGGCCCACCTCCTGGAGGAGGTGGGCCACCGCCGTCGTGGTCCAGGAGGGGCACCGCGGGGCGGGGCTGCGCCACGGACGTCACCCGGCCGCCGGGCCTGCGGCGCACGGCGGGCGCCGCAGGCTCAGCGCTCCAGGTAGTCCGAGCAGACCGGGCTGACAGGGGCGCCCTTCTTCTCGAGGACGACCACGTCCCGCTCGTGCCAGACCTCGGTGAAGCCCAGGCGCTCGGCGCGCTCGAGGGCCTGGTCCGGGGTGAGCGGGTCCCAGCCGCCGAGCTCGTCGACCTTGGTGTCCACGATCATCCAGGTGGACAGCTCGTCGCCGATGTCCCCGTGCAGGCCCACATAGGTGCGGGTGGTCAGGTGGGGGACGGCGTTGTCGGCCGCCTCCACGCAGACGCCGTCCGGGATGAGGGAGACGGCGTGGGCGAGGTCCTGGCCGTGCTGGCGCAGGTGCAGCTCGCCGGTGAGCGTGCGGTGGAACGGGAACACCTGGGGGAAGAAGGCGGTGCCGACCAGTCCGGAGGCCAGCAGGACCGAGGCCACTGCCGTGGGGAGCCTAGAGACCTTGGGCCAGCGCAGGCCGAGGCGGGCGGCGACCTCGATCGCGGCCATCAGCAGGATCGGCGCGAGGATCGCGTCGTACTGGTAGACGGGGGACCAGACGTTGAGGCGGTCGTTGAACAGGCGGGAGCAGATGATCGGCAACGCCATGAGCGTCACCGGGCTGAGCAGCGGCAGCAGGAGCAGCGGCACGAAGTGCAGCAGCCACAGGGCGACCTTCAGCGGGTGGTCGAACAGCACGGCGACGGCGTTCCAGGGCTGGGTGAGCAGGAACGTCACCGAGCTGCCCATGTCCGGGCCGAGGGCCGTGAACTGCCAGTATCCGAACGCGCCGGTGGGGGAGAAGTGCGGGATCACCACCGAGGTGGCGAACCAGTAGCCGACCAGGCCGGACACGAAGGTGACGAGCGCCGGCCACCAGTGGCGGCGGATCGCCATCACCAGGGCGATCGCCACCAGGGTGATGCCCATGTCCTCGCGGACGGACAGGAGGCCGACGGCCAGCGCCGTGGCGAGCCAGGCCCGGTGACCGTCCAGGGCCCAGATGAGCCAGGCCATGATCGGCACGCCGAGGGTGATCTCGTGGAAGTCCCAGTTCACCATCGCCTGGAACGGCCACCACAGCAGCAGGGCCGCGGAGGCGATCATCGCGGTGACGTGACCGGTGCGGCGGCGGGCGAACAGGTAGACCGGGATCGCGGTGACGGCCAGGCACAGGGCCATCACGATGCCGAGCATCCGCGGGTCGTCCCAGATCCAGTAGAACGGCGCGAGCAGCGCGAGGATCGGGTGGAAGTGGTCACCGAGCAGGTTGAAGTCCACGCCCTTGACCGGGACGATCGGCGCCTTGAACATCGCGTACTGGCGGACGGCCTGGTCGAAGATGCCGAGGTCGTAGCCCTTCGCCTCGTAGGCGGCGAAGCGCAGGAACGAGTGCGTGACGTACAGTGCCGCGAAGGCCGCCATGAGCAGGCCGAGCTGGATCCACTGGCCGCGGGACACCGTCACCGCGGGAACGGGGGAGTGCGGGGCCGTCAGCGCGGCTCTCAGGCGGGAACGCAAGGGACTCCTCAGGGGTCGGCCGTGCACGGGAAGCGCCCCAGGAGGGATTCGAACCCCCGACCGGCGGATTAGAAGGCCGCTGCTCTGTCCGGCTGAGCTACTGGGGCTGGGCACCGGCCAGTCTACTGCTCCGCCGGGGCACGCCGCGGCGGCGTCCGCGGGTCCCTCCTGTCCTGCACAGCCGACCGGACCGGCTCAGCCGTCCACAGAACCGGGGTGAGCCGTGGCACCACGGCAGACGTGTCGCGTGGACTGGTCCCAGCGGCCGGCCATCCGGGCCGGTCCACCACCGGAAAGGGATCCGCACATGCAGGACACCATCACGCTCCGCGGCCGCATCGCCACCGACCCGGCCGAGCGCACCACACCGAACGGCGTCACCGTCGTCAACTTCCGCATGGCCACCACCGAGCGGCGCTTCGACCGCGCGGCCGGCCACTGGGCGGACGCCCACACCAACTGGTACAACGTGGCCGTCTTCGGGCGGCAGGCCACCAACGTGCTGCAGTCCACGAAGAAGGGCAACCCGCTCGTGGTGGTCGGACGCCAGCGCATCCGGGACTGGTCCACCGAGGAACGCTCCGGCACCTCGGTGGACATCGTGGCGGACGCCGTCGGGCTGGACCTGAACTTCGGCACCTGCGCCTACAACAAGACGGTCTCCGCACACCAGGCCGACCAGGACTTCCAGGTACGCACCGGGCAGCCGGGGGAACCGCAGGAGGTCGACGAGGCCGATGTGCCCGAGGGGCATCGTGTGGACCCGGACACCGGCGAGCTGGCCCGTGTGGGCGAGTCGCTGGCGGACCCGTGGTCCGCAGAGGTGCCCGGCGACGCCGGGGGTGAGGAGGCCGAGGAGGAGTTCGAGGAGGCCGCCGCCGAGGCGTCTGAGCGCACCCCGAGCTGGGCGTGAGTCTCGTCTCTCGGGCGAAGGTGGCCGTCGAGGCGAGGTTTTCGGCGGCCACCGACTAGCCTGGTGAGCATGGCGGAATTCATCTACACCATGGTCAAGGCCCGCAAGAAGGTGGGCGACAAGCTGATCCTGGACGACGTGACGATGTCGTTCTTCCCCGGCGCCAAGATCGGCATGGTCGGTCCCAACGGCGCGGGCAAGTCCACGATCCTGAAGATCATGGCCGGCCTGGACGAGCCCTCGAACGGCGACGCCCGGCTGAGCGAGGGCTACAGCGTCGGCATCCTCATGCAGGAGCCCGAGCTGGACGAGGACAAGACGGTGCTCGAGAACGTCCAGGAGGGCGTGGGGGAGATCTACCGCAAGATCCAGCGCTACAACGAGATCTCCGACGAGATGGCGAACCCGGACGCGGACTTCGACGCCCTCATGGAGGAGATGGGCTCGCTGCAGACCGAGATCGACGCCGCCGACGCCTGGGACCTGGACTCCCAGCTCGAGCAGGCCATGGACGCGCTGCGCTGCCCGCCGGGCGACTTCCCGGTGACCCACCTCTCCGGCGGCGAGAAGCGCCGCGTGGCGCTGTGCAAGCTGCTGCTGGAGAAGCCGGACCTCCTGCTGCTCGATGAGCCCACCAACCACCTGGACGCCGAGTCCGTGCTCTGGCTGGAGCAGCACCTGGCCTCCTACCCGGGCGCCGTCGTGGCCGTGACCCACGACCGCTACTTCCTGGACCACGTGGCCGGGTGGATCTGCGAGGTCGACCGCGGCCGCCTCTACCCGTACGAGGGCAACTACTCCACCTACCTCGAGACCAAGCAGAAGCGCCTGGAGATCCAGGGCAAGAAGGACGCGAAGCTCGCCAAGCGCCTCGCCGAGGAGCTGGACTGGGTCCGCTCCAACACCAAGGGCCGCCAGGCCAAGTCGAAGGCCCGCCTGGCCCGCTACGAGGAGATGGCCGCCGAGGCCGAGAAGACCCGCAAGCTGGACTTCGAGGAGATCCAGATTCCGCCGGGCCCGCGCCTGGGCAACGTCGTCATCGAGGCCACCGACCTGAAGAAGGGCTTCGACGACCGCGTGCTCATCGACGGCCTGTCCTTCTCGCTGCCCCGCAACGGCATCGTCGGCGTGATCGGTCCGAACGGCGTCGGCAAGACCACCCTGTTCAAGACCATCGTCGGCCTCGAGCCGCTCGACGGCGGCGAACTGAAGATCGGCGAGTCCGTGAAGATCTCGTACGTGGACCAGACCCGCGCCAACATCGACCCGGAGAAGTCGCTGTGGGAGGTCGTCTCGGACGGCCTGGACTACATCAAGGTCGGCAACGTCGAGATGCCCTCGCGCGCCTACGTGTCCGCGTTCGGCTTCAAGGGCCCGGACCAGCAGAAGAAGGCCGGCGTGCTCTCCGGCGGTGAGCGCAACCGCCTGAACCTGGCCCTGACCCTCAAGGAGGGCGGCAACCTGCTGCTCCTCGACGAGCCCACCAACGACCTCGACGTGGAGACCCTGACCTCCCTCGAGAACGCGCTGCTCGAGTTCCCGGGCTGCGCCGTGGTCGTCTCCCACGACCGCTGGTTCCTGGACCGCGTGGCCACCCACATGCTGGCCTACGAGGGCACCGAGGAGAACCCGGCCAACTGGTACTGGTACGAGGGCAACTTCGAGTCCTACGAGAAGAACAAGGTGGAGCGCCTCGGCCCCGAGGCCGCCCGCCCGCACCGCGTCACCCACCGCAAGCTCACCCGCGACTGACCGCGTCCGGGCCCGCCCCGCGGCCCGCCGTGCGAGCACTCCTCGACGGCGGGCTGCGGTCGGTGCCGGCCGAGCCGGCCGACACCCGTGCTGCCGATCAGGCTTTTCGTGCTGCCGATCAGCCCTTCCGACGCGGGCGCCGCATCACCGTCTTCATCGCCAGGGTCTGCAGCGCCCCCTGGACCTTGGCGGTCACCGCGTCGGACCCCTGCGGCAGGCGGAGCATGCCCTCCTGCGCGACCGTGGCCACCAGCTCCCCGTCTCGGGTGAAGACGTGCCCCTGGCCGAGGCCGCGCGAGCCCTGGGCGGACGGGCTGGACTGGACGTAGAGCAGCCACTCGTCGACGCGGGCCGGACGATGGAACCACATGGAGTGGTCCAGGGAGGCCACGGACATCTTCGGCTGGGTCCAGGCCAGGCCGTGCTGGCGCAGGACGGGCTCCAGGAGCGTGTAGTCGGAGGCGTAGGCGAGCGCCGCGCGGTGCAGGTTCGGGTCGTCGGCCAGCCGGGTGAAGGTCCGCATCCAGACCATGTTCGTGTTCGTACGCTCGGCGGCGGGACTCACGTAGACGGCCGGGGCCACGTGGCGGATGTCGAAGGGCCGGGCCCAGGCCCACTCCTGGGCGATGGGGTGGCGGATGTCGCCGAGCAGGTCCGCAGTGGTGGGCAGATCCTCCGGGGCGGGCACGCCCTCCGGCATGGTCGCCTGGTGGTCGACGCCGTCTGCCGGCGCCTGGAAGGAACAGGTGAGGGTGAGGATGGCCTTCTCGTCCTGGCTGGCGAGCACGCGGCGGACCGAGAAGGAGCGGCCGTCGCGGACCCGCTCCGCGGTGAAGGTGATGGGCTTCAAGGCGTCGCCCGGGCGCACGAAGTAGCCGTGCAGCGAATGCGCGTCCCGGCCGGGCTCCACCGTCCGCGCGGCGGCGGCGAGGCACTGGCTGAGCACCTGGCCGCCGAACACGCGACCATGGGCCTGTTCTGGAGTGATGCCGGTGAAGCGAGCATCGCCGGTGAGCGGATGGGCAGCGGCCTCCTCCAGCTCCAGCAGGCCGCGGAGCATGGCGGTGGGATCGGCCGGGGCGGTGTCCGGACGCACCAGGCCGTGGCGCAGGGGGCGCCGGGCCGGCGAGCCCTGGTTGCCCTCGTGGTCGGGCTCCGGTCCTTGTCTCATGCGTCTTCCTCCTCGGCGCGGTACGGTACCAGCGGTACTGCTCGGCTGCGGCGCGTGGCGGGCCCCGGAAGCCGGAGCCGCCCTGCGACAATGACCAGTATGACTGAGCAGCGCCGCCCCGGAGCCGGATCCGAGATCCATGCAGACCCGTCCCGCCTGACCCTCACTTCGGATGCGGCGGTCGCGGACCTGGAGCAGTTCGCCACACGTGCGAAGAAGGTCTCGGACACCGGCATGCGCCTGCAGCTGATCGGCCCGGCCGCGGAGGGGAAGGACGCCGTCCTCGCCCAGTGGGTGAACGTCATGGCACCGCGTGGACTCGGCGACGAGGTGCCCACGATCCTCGGCCTGCGCACCGTCCCGGTCGCGTCCGCCGAGCACGCCGATGACCTGGACGCGACCGTGCCGTTGGCCGCGGTCCTCGAGCGCACCGCGCGGATGAAGGACTCGGGGCCGGCCGGCGGAGTGGACCGTACCTTCAGCGTCCCGCCGTCCCGGGAGAACCAGCCGTGGACTGCCCTGACGCCGCCGCGCGCGGGCTGGACCCAGGTCGCCGAGGTCGCCCACAAGGACCTCATCATGGTGGCCAAGGACGGCATCACGGCCATCCGACAGGCCCTGCCGACCAACCCCGGGGACGCCGTGGTCCAGCGTCTGCGCGCAGCCGTCTGGGGCCAGATGCTGGGCGAACCGGCCGTAGTCCCTTCCGGATGCGCCTTCGCAGCCTTCGCTCTCGGCTTCCTCCCGCCGGAAGGCCGCGCCCGCGTCCTGCAGTCGGGGCCGTGGACGCGCATCGACACCACCGGCGGCTTCGTCCTCCACAGGCCCGCGGTCGCCCTCTGACCCGCCGGCCGTGAGCCTCACCGCCGCCTCGCCGGACGCCTTCCGGCACTTCCCGACGACGGACCCCGCCCCGTCCACCCCGGTGGTGGGCCGGTGCCGCTCAGGCGGGGGAGTCAGGCCGCTCAGGCGGAGTTGACCATGGAGTGCGCGGCGCGCTCGAGGTAGTCCCAGAGCTCGGCCTCCTGCAACGGGGCCAGGTCCAGGGAGTCCACGGCGGTGCGCATGTGGCGCAGCCAGGCGTCTCGGGCCGCGAAGTCCACCTTGTAGGGCATGTGGCGCATGCGCAGCCGCGGGTGGCCGCGCTGCTCCGAGTAGGTGCGCGGGCCGCCCCAGTACTGCTCGAGGAACAGGCGCAGGCGCGCCTCGGCGCCCTCCCAGTCGTCCTGCGGGTACATCGGCGCCAGCAGCGGGTCTTGGCGGACGTTCTCATAGAACACCTTCGTCAGCTGTGCGAAGGTCTCGTGGCCGCCCACGGCCTCGAAGAAGCTGGTGGCCTGTCCGGGGGCCGCCGGCGCCGAGGCCGCCGCGGACGGGGTGGCGGCGCGGTCGGCGGTGGTCGGGGCGCCGGCAGCGGGCCGCATCGACGGCGGGAACAGTTGCGGCGTGTCCCCGGAGCGCGCGGCGGGGCCCGCGTTCCGCGCGGCGACCTGCTCGGCGCCGGTGGGCAGGTCCTCCCGCATGACCGGCTCGACCTCGGTGGGCCGGTCCTTCATGCCGGTCACCTGGGACGGGCGGTTCGCCGGACGCGGACGGGCGACGGCGATCGGCGCGCCCAGGCGGGAGGAGAACTCCGGCAGGTGCGGCATCTGCCGCGGTGCCTGCGGGGCCAGCTCCACCGGGAAGTTCAGGGAGTTGGCGATGAAGCAGTCGCGGTGGGCCGGGGCGTGGAGGCCGTCGGCCTGCTCGCGCTGGGCCTCGTCCGCCAGCCACACCTCGGGGCGCAGCGTGGCAGCGGTCATCCGGCCTGCACCGGAGGAATCCACCTCCAGGGTGCCCTCCACCGCCACCGTCATGCCGGTGACGACCACACCGGCGGCGGTGGCGTAGTGCAGGTAGGACAGCGTGTGGCACTGGGCCAGCGCGCCGAGCAGCAGCTGCTCCGGGTTCCACCGGGACTCGTCACCGTGGAACGCCCGGGCGGAGGAACCGGAGATCTCGCCCGGGCCGGCGGCCTGCAGCGTCACGTCACGTCGGTAGTCCCTGTACCCGGACGTGCCGGAGCCCTGGTTGCCGGTCCACTCTGCACGGAGGCTGAACTGGTGCTTCATGGCGTCCAGCCTAGTGGCGGTGAACCGGCAGCAGAGCCGGTGCACGGACACAGAGGCCAGCGGCCCGGCACGATCGCTTCTGCCGGGCCGCATCGTCCTTCAGACGACGGCCATCCGCCTCAGGCCTGGCGCGCCTTCAGCGCACGGGCCATGTCGTCGCGGCACTCGGCCACCACACGGGCCAGGCCCGCGTTGGACCCCTTGACCGCATCCACCAGGGTGGTGGCGCGGTCACAGGTCTGCTGGGAGACCTGCGAGGACGGGAAGCCCAGGGTCGCGGCGGTCTCAGCCATCTCGTGCGAGCGGGAGCTCCACACGCCCTCGATGCCCTCGAAGTACTTCTCCGCGTACTCGGCGATCAGGGCCGGGTCGTTGACGCGCTGGAAGCCCAGCAGCACCTGGCGCTGGGTGGTGTTGGACAGTGAGCCGTCCACGACCTGCTTCCACGCCTCGGCCTTGGCCTCGGCGGTCGGGACGGCGGCGCGGGCCTGGGCGGCGGCCAACGCGCCGGTCGCCGTCGGGTCCTCGGCCTCGGCGGCGGCGATCTCCGCCTCGCCGGCGCGGCCGCCGGCCACCAGCGATGTGAGCAGCTCCCACTTCAGGTCGGTGGACAGATCCAGGCCCGGCACCTTCACAGAGCCGTCGTGGATGCCGGCCACGGTGTCCAGCTGGGCATCGGTGCGGGCGTGCAGGGCCAGGGCCTTCACGAACTGCAGCTGGCTGTCCGAGCCGGCTTCGGCGGCCTGCACCAGCTCCCAGAGACGGTCCGCGGCGGCGGCGCGGGCCTCGGCGGCCTCGTCCTCAGGCACATACTGGCCCAGCGAGGTGGCCAGCTGACGCAGCAGGGTCTGCACCACGGAGGAGTCCTTCTCGTGGCCGATGTTCGCCAGCACCAGGTCGGCGAACCAGCGACCCGAGGCCTCGCCGTCGCGGGTGGTGTCCCAGGCGCAGGACCACAGCAGGGTGCGCGGCAGGGACTCGGCCACGTCCTTCAGGCCGGTGGCGGCGACGGCCCAGGATTCGGTGTCCAGGCGGATCTTGGCGTAGGCCAGGTCGTCGTCGTTCGGCAGGATCACGGCCGGACGCCGGGAGCCGATGGCGTCCGCCACGCTGGTGCGCTCCCCGGCGACGTCCAGCTCATGGCGGGCCACGCGGGTGAGCTTGCCCTCGGCGTCCACGTCGTAGAAGCCGACGGCCATGCGGTGCGGGCGCAGGACCTGGTCGCCCGGGGCCAGAGCAGAGCCGTCCGGGGCGGTCTGCACCAACTCCAGCGACGTGATGGCACCGGACCCGTCGGTCTCCACCTCGACGGCGATGGTGTTCACCCCGGAGGTCTCCAGCCACTGGGCGGTCCACTCGGACAGGTCGCGGCCGGAGGCCTTCTCCAGCTCGACCATGAGGTCCGGCAGCTCGGTGTTGGTCCAGGCGTGCTTGGCGATGTACGCGCGGACGCCGGCCATGAAGTTCTCCTGGCCGACCCAGGCGACCAGCTGGCGCAGTACGGAGGCGCCCTTGGCGTAGGTGATGCCGTCGAAGTTCACCAGCACGTCGTCCAGGTCCCGGATCGGGGCCTTGATCGGGTGGGTGGAGGACAGCTGGTCCTGGCGGTAGGCCCAGGACTTCTCCATGGAGTTGAAGGTGGTCCAGGCGCCGGTGTACTTCGTGTTCTCGGCGGCGGCCAGGGTGGACATGAACTCGGCGAAGGACTCGTTCAGCCACAGGTCGTTCCACCACTTCATGGTCACCAGGTCGCCGAACCACATGTGGGCCAGCTCGTGGAGGATGGTGATGGCGCGGCGCTCGACCATGGCCTCGGGCACGGTGGAGCGGAACACGTAGTTCTCCAGGAAGGTCACGCAGCCGGCGTTCTCCATGGCACCGGCGTTGAACTCCGGCACGAACAGCTGGTCGTACTTCTCGAACGGGTAGGGGTGGCCGTACTGAGCCTCGAAGAACTCGAAGCCCTGGCGGGTCAGCTCGAAGATGTTGTCCGCGTCCAGGTGCTCGAACAGGGAGGCGCGGCAGAACACGCCGAGCGGGATGGTGCGGCCGTCGGCGCTGGTCAGCTCGGAGTGGGTGGACTTGTACGGGCCGGCCACGAGCGCGGTGATGTAGGAGGAGATCCGCGGGGTGGGGGTGAAGGCCCAGGTGGCGGTCTCTCGGCCCTGCGCGTCGGTGCCGGCGGCGGTCGGCTCCGGGGTCGGCTGGTTGGACACCACGGCCCAGTCGGCGCGGGCGGTGACGGTGAAGGTGAAGGTCGCCTTGAGGTCGGGCTGCTCGAACACGGCGAACATGCGGCGGGAGTCCGGCACCTCGAACTGGGTGTAGAGGTACACCTCGTCGTCCACCGGGTCGATGAAGCGGTGCAGGCCCTCGCCGGTGGTCATGTAGTCGGCCGCGCCGGCCACCACGAGCTCGTTCTCGGCGGACAAGGGGCCGACCTTCACGCGGGCGCCGTCGTAGTCGGCGGCGTCCAGCTCCTCGCCGTTGAGGGTGACCTTCGGGGCCTGGGTGGAGACGAAGTCGATCCAGGTGTGGGTGCCGACGGCGTCGTCGGCGGCGGTGAAGCGGACGGTGCTCACGGAGCCGAAGCGGTCGCCCGGCAGGGTCAGGTCCAGCGCCACGTCATAGGACTGCACCTCCACGGCGGCGGCGCGCTCGGCGGCCTCCTCGCGGGTGATGTTCAGGCGTGCGGCAGTCGACACAGGTGTCCTCCAGTAGGGGTGGTGAATGGTGCGACGGGTGAGGCGCGGGGCGGGTGTGCCCGCGGTCACGATCCGGAGCCATTGTGCCACCTGTGCGTCGCGGGGGCCGAGACGCCGGGACGGCGCCTCCCGCGCACGGCCGACCGTGGGACCCGACTACCCTGGAAGCCGGGCCACGACGCCCGGTGCGCCTCCCCGCGGGAGGCGCGTGCCGTCGTCGTGGGTCCGGCCCGTCCGCCACCCGCCCTTCAGGAGGACCTGAGCATGCGCGTCCACATCGCCACCGACCACGCCGGGATGGAGCTGTCCGCCCACCTGGTGAAGAACCTGACCGCCGCCGGCTACGAGATGGTGGACCACGGTCCGCAGGAGTACGACGCCCTGGACGACTACCCGGGCTTCTGCATCAACGCCGCGAAGGCCGTCGCCGCCGAGCGCGCCGAGGGCAAGGACTCCCTGGGCATCGTCCTGGGCGGCTCCGGCAACGGCGAGCAGATCGCCGCGAACAAGGTGGAGGGCATCCGCGCCGCCCTGGCCTGGAACCTGGACACCGCCAAGCTGGCCCGCGAGCACAACGACGCCAACGTCGTGGCCGTCGGCGGCCGCCAGCACTCCATCGAGGAGGCGACCGCTCTGATCGAAGCCTTCCTCGTCGAGCCGTTCTCCGAGGACGAGCGCCACGTGCGCCGCATCGGGAAGATCGCCCACTACGAGACCACCGGAGAGGTGCTGATGTGAGTGCCTGAGGGGCACTCTCTCCACCGACTCGCCCGCCAGGTCCAGGACGTCTTCGGCGGGCAGGCTCTGCGCGCGAGCTCGCCGCAGGGCCGCTTCGCGGACGGCGCCGCCCTCCTGGACGGGCAGGTGCTCGAGCGCGCTTGGGCGCACGGCAAGCACTTCTTCGCCGACTTCTCCGGAGGGCTGACGCTCAACGTGCACCTCGGCCTGTACGGTGCCTTCTCTTTCGGCGGGGACGAGACCTTCGCAGCTGCCTCCTCCATCGGGGCTCCCCGGAGGATCGGGGAGCGGGAGGTCTCCTCCAGGCTTCCCGACGACGGCCCCTCGCCGTCCGCCGCCGTCCCGCCTCCGCCTGCGCCCACCGTGCGGCTGCGCCTGGTGTCCGCCCATGGGTGGGCCGACCTGATCGGGGCGTCGACGTGCCGCGTGCTCACGCCCGCGGAGGTCCTGGAGGTCACCACGAAGCTGGGCCCGGACCCGCTCAACGACGACGACCCGGCGCCGTTCCTGCAGCGTGCCGGGAGGACGCGGCGGCCGATCGGCGCTGTCCTCATGGACCAGGCGATGGTTGGCGGCATCGGCAACATCTACCGGGCCGAGTCCCTGTTCCGGGCGGGCATCGACCCGTGGCGGCCGGCGAAGGACGTGGGGGAGGAGGGTCTGCGCGGCCTGTACGAGGACAACCGCCGGCTGCTGCGCGATGGCGTGCGGCTCGGGCGGATCGTCACCACCCGCGCCGAGCACAGGCCGGGCGTGCCGGCCGAACAGGCCTGGCCGGAGCACGCGAACTACGTGTATCAGCGGCAGGGGCAGCCATGCCTGGTCTGCGGCGAGGACCGGATCGTCGCCGAGGACATGGCGAACCGACGGCTCTACCGGTGCACGGTCTGCCAGCGGTGACCGTGCGGCGTCAGAGCCGGTGACGGCCGCGAGCTGCTCGGGCCTTGCCGCCGGGCATGATCAGGTGACGGTGAGCAGCAGCGAGGCGAGGGCTGCGATGATCATCGAGTTGAACAGGAATCCGACGACTGCGTGCTCGCGCACCGTCGTGCGGGCGGCGCGGCCGGAGAACTCGACGTCTTGGGCGCCCATCATCGTGGACAGCGTCAGGGACAGGGACACATAGTCCGAGAACACCGGGGCGTCGGAGCCGTGGAAGCGGATCGGCGGCGCGCAGGACTCGCCCGCGGCCCGTGGCCGGTCAGGATCGTGCTGGGCTGCGAGCCGGGCGTAGCGCAGCGCCTGGGCCAGGACGATGCTCGTCCAGGAGGACAGGACCGTGGCCACGGCGAGGAACCGCATGGCCGGGATGTCGCGCACCTGAGGTATCCACATCGAGACGACGACCACGATCATGGCCATCATCGAGAAGGTGGCCGTGTTGCCCAGCGTGCTCGCCTCTCCCCGCAGCCAGGCCCGCCAACGGACCCTGCCGCCGGACTCCTCCGGTCCCCGGGAGTTCGTTCGCAGCAGCTCGTGCAGGCCGACGGAGTCACGTCGACCGAGCCAGCGGTGCAGGACCACCGCATCGAGCAGCGAGTAGAGGGTCCACATCAGTCCGAGCGTCATCAGGGCGGACAGCCCGTAGGAGCGACGGTCCTCGTCCATGCCGATCACGTCGCCGAGCGGAGTGCCGATAACCAGCACGCTGACGCCGATCGCGACGAAGGCCGCCGTCATGGACAGCACGGTCGACCGCCAGGTGTCGTCCTCCAGGACCTTGCGGCGCCACGGGCGCATCCCAGAGCCGGTCGCCGTGCCCCGCCGCGTCTGCTCGTTCTTCCCCATGGTGACCATCCTGCACAGAGGGGGCACCGCAGCGGAACACCCGGGTGGGGGCTGGCCACGGACGAACACAGGGCCCGGTCCGAAGACCGGGCCCTGCGTGAATCTGGAGGGGATGACGGGAATCGAACCCGCGTAACCAGTTTGGAAGACTGGGGCTCTACCATTGAGCTACATCCCCACGGCGCCGCCCTCTCAAGCGGAACGGCGTCCACACTAGCACGTGCCGCCGGTGCTCCGAGGCACCGCGGCCCAGGATGGAGGCGCGCCATGAGCATCCTCGACCGTATCCTGCCCCGACGCCCGTGGCAGGAGCGTCGCTCCCGTCCCGGCGCACTGCCCCTGGCCGGCGCGCGCGTCCTCATCACCGGCGGAGGCTCGGGCATCGGCCGTCTCATGGCCCTCGGTGCCGCCGAGCGCGGGGCGGCCCAGGTGATCGTCTGGGACGTGGCCGCCGAGTCCGCGGAGGCCGTCGCCGCTGAGGTGCGGGTGCGCGGAGCCGAGGCGCTCGCCGTCGCCGTGGACGTCACCTCCACCGACGCCGTGGCCCAGGCGAGCAGGCAGAGCCCGGAGGTGGACGTCGTCGTGAACAACGCAGGCGTGGTCACCGGTGCCCCGCTGACCGAGGCGACCGAGGCAGGCATCCGCCGCACCTTCGAGGTCAACGCGCTCGCCCCGTACTGGGTCACCCGCGCGTTCCTGCCGGGCATGGTGGAGCGCAACGCCGGCGTGGTCGTCACCGTCGCCAGCGCCGCCGGCCTGGTGGGGGTGGCGCGCCAGACCGACTACTCCGCCTCCAAGCACGCCGCCGTGGGCTTCGCCGAGTCCCTGCGCGCCGAGCTGCGCAAGGCCGGCAGCGCGGTCCGGTCCCTGGTGGTGTGCCCGTTCTACATCGACACCGGCATGTTCGCAGGAGCGCAGACGACGGTGCCGTGGCTGCTGCCGATCCTGGAGCCCCAGCATGTGGCCACCAAGGTCCTGGACGCGGTCGAGTCCAGCGCCCAGCAGCTGTTGCTGCCGCCGGCCGCGCACGCCCTGGCTCCGCTGCGGGTGCTGCCGATCCGTGCGTTCGACGCCGTCGTGGACATGCTCGGCGTCAATGCCACCATGGACGGCTTCACCGGCCGCGCCGGTGCCGCCGAGCCCGTCGCCGCAGACCGGGCTGCCGACGAGCAGACGTCCCGCACCGGCCGCTGACGGCTCCCGAGCGCCGTGGGGCCGCTGCCGGGAGTGCATCGCGGACATTTTCCCTGTGACGGCGCGGCACGGTAGTCTGGCTCAGTCTGCCGACCGGCAGGCTGCGTCAAGGACGTCATGCCTCTGGCGGGACGGACCGGGTCCACCCGCGTCCCGCAGGCGATCCGGGGTGTAGCTCAGCTTGGCTAGAGCGCGCGCTTTGGGAGCGTGAGGCCGCAGGTTCAAATCCTGTCACCCCGACTCTTCCCTGACATTCCGTACAGACACCGACCCCTACAGGAGCCATCCGTGGTCAAGACCACCGCAGAGAACCTCAGCCCCACCCGCGTGAAGCTGGCCGTCGAGGTCCCCTTCGAGGAGGTGAAGCCGGCTCTGGACAAGGCGTACAAGGACATCGCCGATCAGGTCCAGATTCCGGGCTTCCGCAAGGGCAAGGTGCCGGCGCGTCTGATCGACCAGCGCTTCGGCCGCGAGGTCGTCGTGGACACCGCCGTGAACGAGGGCCTGAACACCTGGTTCCAGCAGGCCGCCGCGGAGGCCGAGGTCACCCCGATCTCCCGTCCCGAGGTCGACGTCACCGGCACCCCGGGCGCCCAGGGCGAGGACCCGGTGACCTTCACCGCCGAGTTCGACGTCCGCCCGGAGATCGAGCTGCCGGACTACAAGGGCCTGAAGGTCACGGTCGAGCCGTCCGCTGCCACCGAGGAGGACGAGAAGGAGGCGCTGGACCAGCTTCGCGCCCGCTTCGGCACTCTGAAGGACGTGGACCGTCCGGCCGCCAAGGACGACTTCGTCACCATGGACCTGACCGCCACCGTCGACGGCGAGCAGGTCGACGCCGCCGAGGGCCTGTCCTACCAGGTCGGCGCCGGCACCATGCTCGAGGGCATCGACGAGGCCCTCGACGGCTTGTCCGCGGAGGAGGACGCCACCTTCGAGACCACCCTCAACGGCGGCGAGCACGACGGCGAGAAGGCCACCGTGAAGCTGGTCCTCAAGGCCGTCAAGGAGCGCGAGCTGCCCGAGGTCGACGACGAGTTCGCCCAGCTGGCCTCCGAGTTCGACACCGTGGCCGAGCTCAAGGAGGACCTGAAGAAGCAGGCCGCCGAGGCCGCGCAGAACCGTCAGGGCGTCGAGGCCCGTGACAAGGTCCTCGAGGAGCTCGTCAAGCTCGTCGAGGTGCCGGTCCCGGACGCCGTGATCGCCGAGCAGCTGGAACAGCACTTCAACTCCCAGGGGCACACCGCCGGTGACGACCACGACACCGAGGAGCACCGCGCCGAGCTCGAGCAGAACACCCGTGAGGCGTTCAAGAACGAGGTCATCCTCGACGCGGTGGCGGACGCCGAGGAGGTCTCGGTCGACCAGGGCGAGCTGATCGAGTACATCATCGCCACCGCCTCCGAGTACGGCATGGACCCGAACCAGTTCGCCATGATGCTGGACCAGGCCGGTCAGGTTCCGATGATCATGGGCGAGGTCCGCCGTCGCAAGGCGCTGGCCAAGGTGCTCGAGTACGCGAAGGTCGAGGACACCGACGGCAAGGCCGTGGACCTCACCGCCTTCGTGACCCCGGGCGGCCAGGAGGCCGTGGACGCCGCCGAGGCCGAGAAGGCCGAGGAGGAGAAGCCGGCCAAGGAGGACGAGGGCGAGAAGAAGGCTCCGGCCAAGAAGCCGGCCGCCAAGAAGGCCTCGGCCAAGAAGAAGGCCGACGAGAAGGACGCCTGATCCGCGTGGTCCCCTCGGCGTGAGGGGACGAGGCCGAGACGCACGGCGCCGCACCACCCGTACGGGAGGTGCGGCGCCGTCGTCGTGCGGTGTCCGCCCCGGCGACCGCGGGCGCGTCGCCGCGGTGGCCCCGGGCGCCCACCATGCGCCAACAGCGAAATGGTCCGCCGTGCCCCCACGGGCGCGGCACGGATGAGTAGGCTCGAGCCAGATACCGGGCCTGCGTCCGCCCCTGAGGGAGCGGTCGGCAGAGCCCCACCCGGCAGGCCAACAGGAAGGCACCCGTGATGACGGACATCACCCCCCGGATGCAGTCGGTGGACCCGGCGCAGCGCGAGGACTACATCTACAACCGTCTGCTCAAGGAGCGCATCATCTGGCTCGGCTCGGATGTGCGCGACGACAACGCGAACGCCATCTGCTCGCAGATGCTCCTGCTCTCCGCGGAGGACCCGGAGAAGGACATCTACCTCTACATCAACTCCCCGGGCGGCTCCGTGACCGCCGGCATGGCCATCTACGACACGATGCAGTTCATCCCGAACGACGTCGTCACCGTGGCCACCGGCCTCGCCGCCTCCATGGGCCAGTTCCTGCTCTCCTCGGGCACCAAGGGCAAGCGCTACGCGACCCCGCACGCCCGCGTGCTGATGCACCAGCCCTCCGGCGGCATCGGCGGCACCGAGTCGGACATCCGCATCCAGGCGCAGCTGATCCTGCACATGAAGAAGGTCATGTCCGAGCTCACCGCGGAGCAGACCGGCCAGTCGGTCGAGACGATCCTCGAGGACAACGCGCGTGACAAGTGGTTCACCGCGCAGGAGGCCCTCGACTACGGCTTCATCGACCACATCGCCGAGCGCTCCACCGCCGTCTCCGGCGGCGGAGGCATGCAGGCCTGAGGCCACGCCCGCGGACCCACGACCTTCCAGGAGACACAGTCATGAACCACTTCACCGCCGGGCTCCCGACCGCGAAGCCCTCCCAGCCCACTCCGGATGCCCGCTACATCCTCCCGCAGTTCGAGGAGCGCACCCCGTACGGCTTCAAGCGCCAGGACCCCTACGCCAAGCTGTTCGAGGACCGCATCGTCTTCCTCGGCTCGCAGGTGGACGACGCCTCGGCCGACGACGTGATGGCGCAGCTGATCGTGCTCGAGGCCATGGACTCCGAGCGCGACATCACCCTGTACATCAACTCCCCGGGCGGTTCCTTCACCGCGATGACCGCCATCTTCGACACGATGCAGTTCATCCGCCCCGAGGTGCAGACCGTGTGCCTGGGCCAGGCCGCCTCCGCCGCCGCCGTGCTGCTGGCCGCCGGTGCGCCGGGCAAGCGCCTCGCGCTGCCGAACGCCCGCGTGATGATCCACCAGCCGGCCATGCAGGGCGACCGCGGCACCGCGACCGACCTCGAGATCCACGCGCAGGAGATCAACCGCATGCGTGTCTGGATGGAGGAGACCCTCGCCTCGCTGACTGACAAGTCGGCCGAGGAGGTCTCCCGGGACATCGACCGTGACAAGTTCCTCTCCGCGCAGGCCGCGCTCGAGTACGGCCTGGTGGACGAGGTGCTGTCCTCCCGCAAGATCACCCGCCCGTCCGCCTGACCGGCGTCCGGGCGGGACCGGCCGGTCCCGCTCGGTGCGGGAGACCACGACGACGGCCCCGGGCCGTGCGCTGCCGGTGCACGGTCCGGGGCCGTTGCGATTCGCTGTCGTGTCCGGACCGGGTCGTATCCTGGTTCGTACGCGTGGAGCCCTGTGGCTCCGTTGCCGGACCGGTGAGGTCCGCGCCGCACACGTCCGGCCCCGACCCGTTGGGCCCGGACCCGCACACTGCAGTCAGACCCGGAGGAGTCCCGTTCCATGGCACGCATCGGAGAGAGCGCCGATCTGCTCAAGTGCTCGTTCTGCGGCAAGAGCCAGAAGCAGGTCCGCAAGCTCATCGCGGGGCCCGGTGTGTACATCTGCGAGGAGTGCATCGAGCTCTGCAACGAGATCATCGAAGAGGAGCTCGGGGAGGTCAGCGAGTCGGACGAGATGGTCCTGCCGACTCCGCAGGAGATCTTCGACCACCTCGGCCGCTTCGTGATCGGCCAGGAGAACGCCAAGCGCTCCCTCGCCGTGGCCGTGTACAACCACTACAAGCGGGTCCGGAGCCCGCAGTCCAAGGGCACGGAGTCCGCGGACCGCTTCTCGGAGCGGACGGACCTCGCGGACGTGGAGGTCGGCAAGTCCAACATCCTCATCGTGGGCCCCACCGGCTCAGGCAAGACCTACCTGGCCCAGACCCTGGCCCGCCAGCTGAACGTCCCGTTCGCCGTGGCGGACGCGACCAGCCTCACCGAGGCCGGCTACGTGGGCGAGGACGTGGAGAACATCCTCCTCAAGCTCATCCAGGCCGCGGACTTCGACGTGAAGAAGGCCGAGCAGGGCATCATCTACATCGACGAGATCGACAAGATCTCCCGCAAGTCCGAGAACCCGTCGATCACCCGTGACGTCTCCGGCGAGGGCGTGCAGCAGGCACTGCTGAAGATCCTCGAGGGGACCGTGGCCTCCGTGCCGCCTCAGGGTGGGCGGAAGCACCCGCGCCAGGAGTTCCTGCAGATCGACACCACCAACGTGCTGTTCATCGTGGCCGGCGCCTTCGCGGGACTCGAGGAGATCATCGGCTCCCGCGCCGGACGCAAGGGCATCGGCTTCGGTGCGCCGCTCAGCCATCTCGGGGACGGCGAGACCTCCTACGCGGACGTCCGCCCCGAGGACCTGCTCAAGTTCGGCCTCATCCCGGAGTTCATCGGCCGCCTGCCTGTGATCACCGCGGTGGAGGACCTCACCCACGACCAGCTCGTGAAGGTGCTCACCGAGCCGAAGAACGCGTTGGTGAAGCAGTACCAGAAGATGTTCCTCATGGACGGCGTGGACCTCGAGTTCGATGACGACGCGCTGGACGCCGTGGTGGAGCTGGCCGTGGCGCGAGGCACCGGCGCCCGCGGCCTGCGCTCGATCATGGAGGACGTCCTCAAGCCCGTCATGTTCGACCTGCCCTCCCGGACGGACATCGGTGCCGTGGTGATCACCGGGGACGTCGTCCGCGACGGCGCCGAGCCCACGCTGATCACGGCGGACGTCGAGCGTTCCCGCCGGGACGAGTCCGCCTGACCAGACCGAAAGACGCCCGCCCCGGGGCCGGTCCGCCGGCCCCACGAAGGAAGGACCCCCGCATGACCGAGAACACCCCCACCGTCGGCTTCTACTTCGACCCGACCTGCCCGTTCGCCTGGATCACCTCCCGGTGGATCCTGGAGGTGGAGAAGGTCCGTGACGTGAAGGTCGAGTTCAAGCAGATGTCCCTGTACATGCTGAACGAGGGCCGCGACCTGGACCCGGACTACCGCAAGCACACCGACGCCGGCCTCGTCCCGGGCCGCGCCACCATGCACGTGCGCGAGACCTACGGCCCCGAGGCCCTGGCCGACTGGTACACCGCCCTGGGCACCCGCATCCACAACGAGGGGGACAAGGACTACCCGGCCGTGCTGCGCGCCGCCGCCGATCAGCTCGGCCACGACGCGGACGCGATCCTCGCCGCCACCGAGTCCGACGCCCTGGACGCGAAGCTCCGCGAGGCCCAGAAGGAGGCCGAGGACCTCGTGGGCAACGACGTCGGCACCCCGGTAGTGGCCTTCGACGGCGTCGCCTTCTTCGGCCCGGTCCTCACCCGCATCCCGCGCGGCGAGACCGCCGGTGAGATCTTCGACGCCTCGCTGGCCCTGGCCCGCTACCCGTACTTCTACGAGATCAAGCGCGCCCGGGACACGACGCCGCAGTTCGACTGATCGACGCGCGCCCGGCCTCTCCGGGGCCGCCGCTCGGCGGCTGGCGGCGCCGCCCGGTGCGAGTGCCGGCACGGCGCGGACGTCCGGCCCGTGCCATGAGGACGGCCCCGTCACCTCGAGGAGGTGACGGGGCCGTCGTCGTGCCGCGTGCGCTCCCGAGACACCTTCCGGGAACGTGCGGCGCGGGTCAGGCGTCCTCGGCCGGGGCCAGCTCCACGTCCGAGACGGTCAGCGGCGCGGACTCGCCGGCGGCGCCCTCAGTGAGGGTGAGGTCGGCGATGTTGCCGGCCGCCTTCAGGTCCGCCAGGCCACGGCGCAGCTTCTCGAGCCACTCGGCCGGGCCGGTCACCACGGCCGAGCGCACCTGAGTGCGCTGCTTGACCTTGGCCTCGGACTTGGACTTGCGCACGCCACCGAGGACCTGCGCCACGGTGGGCAGGACCTCGGCGTCGCCGGCGGAGGCGGCGGAGGACAGGGCGGCGGCCTCGTCCGCGGCACCCGGCCACGCGGCGGTGTGCACGGAGCCGGCCCGCCACCAGCTCCACACCTCCTCGGTGGCGAACGGCTGGAACGGTGCCAGCAGGCGCAGCAGGGCGTCCAGGGTGGTGGCCAGCGCAGCCACTACGGACGCCTGCTCGGCCTCGCCCTGGCCGCCGTAGGCGCGGTCCTTCACCAGCTCCACGTAGTCGTCCGTGAAGGCCCAGAAGAACTGTTCGGTGACAGCGAGGGCACGGGCGTAGTCGTAGGCCTCGAACGCCCGGGTCGCCTGCTCCACGGTGGCCGCCAGGCGGGCCAGCAGGGAGGCGTCCAGCGGGTTGGTGACGGCCGCGGCGTCCTCGGCCGAGCGGATCACCGAGGACTCGGTGGCGCCCAGGTTGAGGACGAACTTGGAGGCGTTGAGCAGCTTGATGGCCAGGCGGCGGCCGATCTTCATCTGCGCCACCTCGTAGGCGGTGTCCGCGCCGAGGCGCGCAGAGGCGGCCCAGTAGCGCACGGCGTCCGAGCCGAACTGGTCCAGGATGTCGGTCGGGACCACCACGTTGCCCTTGGACTTGGACATCTTCTTGCGGTCCGGGTCCAGGATCCAGCCGGAGAGTGCGGTGTCCGTCCACGGCACGGAGCCGTTGAGGGCGTGGGCGCGCACCACGGTGGAGAACAGCCAGGTGCGGATGATGTCGTGCCCCTGCGGACGCAGATCGAACGGGAAGACGTTGGTGAAGAACGCCTCGTCCCGAGACCAGCGGCCCACGATCTGCGGGGTCAGCGACGAGGTGGCCCAGGTGTCCAGGACGTCCGGGTCGCCGGTGAAGCCGCCGGGGACGTCGCGCTGGTCCTCGGAGAAGCCCGGGGCGGCCTCGGCGGCCGGATCCACGGGGAGCTGGTCGTCGGCCGGGAGGATCGGGTTCTCGTAGTCCGGCTCGCCCTCGGCGTCCAGGGGGTACCAGACCGGGATCGGCACCCCGAAGAAGCGCTGGCGGGAGACGAGCCAGTCACCGTTGAGGCCCTCGACCCAGTTCTCGTAGCGATGCCGCATGTGCTCCGGATGCCAGGCCAGCTCGCGGCCGCGTTCGATGAGCTCGGCGCGGCGGTCGGCGTCGCGGCCGCCGTTGCGGATGTACCACTGGCGGGAGGTCACGACCTCGAGCGGCTTGTCGCCCTTCTCGTAGAAGTTCACGGCGTGCATGATCTTCTTCGGCTCGCCGTCCAGCAGGCCGGCCGCGGTGAGCGCGTCCACCACGCCCTGCTTGGCGGAGAACACGGTCTTGCCGGCCACGGTGTCCGCGTAGGCCTGTCGGCCGGCGTCCGTGGTGATCCACTCGGGGGTGTCGGCGGCGAAGCGGCCGTCGCGGCCGATCAGGGTGCGGGTCGGCAGCTGCAGCTCGCGCCACCAGGTGACGTCGTTGAGATCGCCGAAGGTGCAGACCATGGCGATGCCGGAGCCCTTGTCCGGCTTGGCCAGCGGGTGCGGGAAGACCTCCACCTGAACGCCGTACAGCGGGGAGGTGACGGTCGTGCCGAACAGGTGCTGGTAGCGCTCGTCGTCCGGGTGGGCGACCAGGGCGGAGCAGGAGGCCAGCAGTTCGGGGCGAGTGGTCTCGATGAAGACCTGCTCACCGTCGGCGGCCGTGAAGGCGTAGCGGTGGTAGGCGCCGGGGACCTCGCGGTCCTCGAGCTCGGCCTGGGCCACGGCGGTGCGGAAGGTGACGTCCCACATGGTGGGGGCCTCGGCCAGGTAGGCGTCACCCGAGGCGATGCCAGCCAGGAAGGCGCGCTGGGAGACGGCGCGGGAGACGTCGTCGATGGTCCGGTAGGTCATGTCCCAGTCGACGGACAGGCCGAGGCGGGTGAAGAGGCCCTCGAAGACCTTCTCGTCCTCCACGGCGAGCTCCTCGCAGAGCTCGATGAAGTTCTTCCGGGAGACCACGTCCCAGTCGCGCTGGTTCTTCGCCGGCCTCTCCGGCGGGCGGTAGCCCTCCACGTACGGCTTGGCGGGATCGCAGCGGACGCCGTAGTAGTTCTGCACGCGGCGCTCGGTGGGCAGGCCGTTGTCGTCCCAGCCCATCGGGTAGAAGACGTTCTTGCCGTTCATGCGCTGGTAGCGGGCGAGCACGTCGGTCTGCGTGTAGGAGAACACATGGCCCACGTGCAGGGAGCCGGAGGCGGTCGGCGGCGGAGTGTCGATGGAGTAGACCTGTTCGCGCGTGGTCTCCGGGTCGAACGCGTAGGTGCGCTCCTCGGCCCAGCGGGCGGTCAGCTTCTCCTCGAGGCCCTCCAGGGCGGGGCGGTCCGGGACCGAGACGGTGCGTGCCTCGGCGGTCGCGGCGGTGGTGGACTCGGTGACGGGCGTGTCTGTGCCCGGGGTCTTGTCAGCCATGCGGTCCATCCTGTCATGTGAGCGCCCGTCCCGACGGCGACGCCTCGCCCTGGCAGGCAGGCTCACCCGCGTAGGCTGTGGCCATGACCACCGTCCGCGAGTCCCAGGAGTCCGCCGTGCAGCAGTCCTCGGTGCAGAAGTCGCCCGTGCAGCAGTCCTCGTCCTCCTCCGCCCGCGGCGCCGTCGTCTCCGGCGCCACCACCGGCATCGGCCGGGCCACCGCCCTCGAGATGGCCCGCCGCGGCTGGCGCGTCTACGCCGTGGGCCGCCGCGCCGAGCGGCTTGAACAGCTGCAGGCGCAGGGCGTGGAGGAGGACGTGCCGGGCCTGCTGATCCCGTGCGCGCTGGACGTGACCGATGCGGACGCGGTGGCCCGTCTGGCGGAGCGCGTGACCGAGGACGGTGGCGCGGACACCCTGGTGAACATCGCCGGCGGCGCCCGTGGCACGGACGCGGTGGGCGACGGCGACCTGGAGCAGTGGGAGTGGATGTACCGCGTCAACGTGTTGGGCACCCTGACCATGTGCAAGGCGTTCCTGCCGATGCTGCGCGCCCACGGCGAGGGCACCGTGCTCAACCTGACCTCCACCGCTGCTGTGACCGCCTATGAGGGCGGCGGAGGCTACAACGCGGCGAAGATGGGCCAGCACGGTCTGACGGGGGCGCTGCGCCTGGAGGAGGCCGAGCACAATGTGCGCGTGATCGAGGTGCTGCCCGGCATGGTGCACACCGAGGAGTTCTCCCTCATGCGCCTCGGCGGCGACCAGGCCGCCGCGGACAAGGTCTACGCCGGCGTCGAGAAGCCGCTCACCGCCGAGGACGTCGCCGAGGTGTGCGTCCACGCTGTCGAGCTGCCGCACCACGTGAACCTGGACCAGATCGTTCTGCGTCCCGTGGCCCAGGCCGCCCAGCACAAGGTGATCCGCAAGGGGTGAGCCCCGGGGCTGTGCGCGGGGGCTGCTCGGCGGGTGCTGTGCGCGGGGGCTGCTCGGTGGGTGCTGACCAGGTACACGTGCCTTCGTTCCGATCCAGAGCGTGCGTCGCGTGCTCCGAATCGGAACGAAGACATCGGTGCCGGCAACCCCGCCGTCCCTGAAGACTTCGATCCGATCGGGAGCATGCGAGAGGTGCTTCGCATCGGATCGAAGTCATGAAGCACGGGAACGACGTCATGAGACTCCGGGCCCAGCGATCACCGTCGCGCCGTCCGGGGCACCCCCGCTCCGTCGAGCAGTCGGCGTAGCCGAGCAGGATCCTGCACATCACGCCAGGTCCAGTGCAGGACGTGGGAGCACACACGCTGCAGGCGGATCTCCCGATCCTGCTGCCGGCGCAGATAACGCCGCCGTTCCTCGGCATTCGCGTGCGCGTCCACGTCGTACTTGCCGATGCCGTCGAACTCTCCCACGATGCCCCGCTCCCGCCAGAGACTGTCCACGCGTGCGATGAACCCGTCGGCATCGGACACGGCGACCTGCAGCTCAGGCACCTCGAAGCCGAGTTCGATCATCCGGCCGCGGCTGACGGACTCTCCAGCAGACTCGGCCAGGGGCGAGGCGTGTTTCCAGTCCTGCTTGAGGCGTCGCCCGGCGGCCCGTGTCGGCGCCAGCTCGACGGCGGACGTCACGACGGCGTCGGCCGTGATCGTTGCAGGCACCGAACCGTGGGGGACACGTCTGTCTTCAGGGGGCGGCGGAGCCTGCCCGACAAGCAGTCCTGACTCGTCCACGCCTCGAAAGGCGAGGGCGTCCAGAACGGGCAGCGACTCGCTGGCCGTCGTCTCCTTCAGCCCGACAGCGAGGGCCGGTGCAAGGGACTCCGCCGTGGCCTCCCCGATGACCGTGCCGTCCGAGAGTGTGACGGGCAGACGGACGGACGGTCGATCCTGTTCGTCCTCGCTCCGGACCCGGTATCGATGGCGGACCGGCGTCCACAGTGAAGGATTCGTGCCAGGAAGTGCCGGGGGATCGCCTTCTGCGTCACTGCATGCGGCGTGCAAGCCGGCCATGAGCCTCAGACTGCGCTCCGGGGCTGCGAACGGTTCGATGCGGGGTGCCGGCTTCGCTCGTCCCTGTCCGCGGGCCACCAACTCGACGTGAGGCAGGTGTCTGCCCAGCGGCAGGCCATGGAGCATCAGTGCCGTGGTACCGGTGAGTACAGCGGGGGCAGCGCGACGTGTGCGCACGACGGCCATGATGCAGAACTTCTCCCGGTCCCATCGACGGGAGTTCTGCCAGAGATCCAGCGGTACGTACGCACCGTGGGCCAGGCGTACAAGCTCCCCGCGCAGGAAGCCATTGCGGAGTCGGTCCTTCCACCCGCGTGCAGAGGAGCTTCCGGCGGTCAGAATCGGCGAGCCCGTCTCTGCCGTCGCTTCCGCCCAGGTCTCGCGCCATACCCGTTGTCTCGAGTCCTCGGTGATCAGCAGTGTCATGGTCGGCCTCCTCAGCTGCGGTTCTGCATCGCCGGCATCGTCGGGCCAGTCTTGCCAGAACCAGGAGGCCGCAGTCCCAGAGGCAGGCCGATCTGTGGAGAACTCACGGTGACATGCGGCGTTCAGGGGCCGTCGTCGTACCTGTGGAGGAGAGGACCAGGACGGGGTAGCCTCCTGACGCCCGGCGGGGACACGAAACAGAGCGTGCGAGAGCGGCTCTGGATCGGGTCGATGGGTTCAGGTCCGGTGTCCGCTGCCCACCCAATCCAGCGGCGTCGATCGGAATCGGAGCGCGCGAGAGCGGCTTCGGATCGGAACGAGGCCACAGGGTGCGGGCGTGCCGCAAATCAGGCGTGCTCGTTCCGAAGAAGAGCGTGCGAGGAGTGCTCTGCATCGGAATGAAGGCACGAGGCACCGGAGCGAGGAGTGCTCTGCATCGGAATGAAGGCACAGGGCACCAGAGCGAGGAGGACACCGCGTGCATCCTCTACACTGGTGCGCACAGGCGTCGACCCGGCCATCACCGGCGAGCCTCCGGAAGAACAGGACCGGCACCGCCTCGCTCCCCGCATGCGCACGGACTCACCCGCACGGACGCAGCCGAGCGAAGCCGAGCCCACGCTCAGCGCAGGTCCCCAGTAGAACCGGACGGGTAAGCCCGTCACAGCAGTCACGAGCGGTCGCCCGCGCCCGGCACTCACCGCCGGAGCGGACGGCAAGCAGGGTGGTACCGCGCCCGCCGCGCGGAGCACAAGCCCCCGGGACGTCCCGGCGCGTGCACCACGGCGAGCGTCCTTGCAGCAGCGGCACCGTCGGCTCCACCCGGGCCGGCAGCCGGCTCCCGCCGGGAGCAGACCCCCACTCAGCCAAGGACCGCAAAGGACGCCTCGTGTACCCTCTCGCCTCCACCGACCCCGCCTCCGGCGCCGCCGCCTCCCCGCGCTTCCCGGAGATCGAGGAGCGCATCCTCAAGTACTGGGATGAGGACGGCACCTTCCAGGCCTCGATCGACGCCCGCGCCGCCCAGAACGAGGACGGCACCCCGAACGAGTTCGTCTTCTACGACGGCCCGCCCTTCGCCAACGGCCTGCCGCACTACGGCCACCTGCTCACGGGCTATGTGAAGGACCTCGTGGCCCGCTACCAGACCCAGCAGGGCCGCCGCGTCGAGCGCCGCTTCGGCTGGGACACCCACGGCCTGCCCGCCGAGCTCGAGGCCATGAAGCAGCTGGGCATGACGGACAAGGCCCAGATCGAACAGATGGGCATCGACAAGTTCAACGACGCCTGCCGCGAGTCCGTGCTCAGGTACACCCGCGAGTGGCAGGACTACGTCACCCGCCAGGCCCGCTGGGTGGACTTCGACAACGACTACAAGACCCTCACCCCGGACTACATGGAGTCCGTGCTCTGGGCCTTCAAGTCCCTCCACTCCAAGGGCCTGACCTACCAGGGCTTCCGCGTCCTCCCGTACTGCTGGAAGGACGAGACCCCGCTGTCGAACCACGAGCTGCGCATGGACGACGACGTCTACAAGATGCGCCAGGACCCCTCGGTCACCGTGTCCTTCCCGCTGACCGGCGAGGTCGTCGACGGCGGCTCCGCCTCGGCCGAGACCGCCGCCGCGCTCGCCGGCGTGCACGTGGTCGCCTGGACCACCACCCCGTGGACCCTGCCGACCAACGCGGCGCTCGCCGTCGGCCCGGAGGTCTCCTACGCCGTGGTGCCGGCCGGACCGAAGGGCTCGGCGATCGACGCCGAGCGCTTCCTGCTCGCCGAGGACCTCGTCGGCGCCCACGCCAAGGAGCTCGGCTACGAGGACGCCGCCGCCGCCCTCGACGCCATTGCCGAGACCCACACCGGCGCCACCCTGGGCGGCCTGCGCTATGAGCCGCTGTTCACCTACTTCGCGGACACCGAGGAATACGGCACCGAGAAGGCCTGGCAGCTGCTGGTGGACGACTACGTCTCCACCGAGGACGGCACCGGCGTGGTCCACCAGGCCCCGGCCTACGGTGAGGACGACCAGCGCGTCTGCGAGGCCGCCGGCATCCCGGTGGTCCTCTCCGTGGACGAGGGCGCCAGGTTCCTGCCGCTGTTCGGCAAGGAGGAGAACGGCGGGGGAGTCCTGAAGGAGATCGCCGGCGTTCAGGTGTTCGAGGCCAACATGACCATCGTCCGGGCCCTGCGCGCGGCCGACCGTGTCTTCCGCGAGGCCTCCTACGAGCACTCCTACCCGCACTGCTGGCGCTGCCGCACTCCGCTGATCTACCGCGCCATCACCTCCTGGTACGTCCGCGTGACGGAGTTCAAGGACCGGATGCTTGCCCACAACGAGGACATCAACTGGATCCCGGGCAACGTGAAGCACGGCCAGTTCGGCACGTGGCTGGAGAACGCCCGTGACTGGTCGATCTCCCGCAACCGCTACTGGGGCTCCCCGATCCCGGTGTGGGTCTCGGACCACCCGGACTACCCGCACACCGAGGTCTACGGCTCCCTGGCCGAGCTGGAGGAGGCCTTCGGCCGTCTGCCGGTGAACGCCGACGGCGAGGTGGACCTGCACCGCCCGTGGATCGACGACCTCACCCGCCCGCACCCGGATCCCCAGGCCGCGGCCGCCGGTGCCACCATGCGCCGCGTGGAGGACGTGCTGGACGTGTGGTTCGACTCCGGCTCCATGCCGTACTCGCAGGTGCACTACCCCTTCGAGAACAAGGAGTGGTTCGACTCCCACCACCCGGCGGACTTCATCGTCGAGTACATCGGCCAGACCCGGGGCTGGTTCTACACGCTGCACATCCTGGCGACCGCGCTCTTCGACCGCCCGGCGTTCTCCAACGTGATCTCGCACGGCATCGTGCTGGGTTCGGACGGCCAGAAGATGTCCAAGTCCCTGCGCAACTACCCGGACGTCAACGAGGTCCTGGACCGCGACGGCTCGGACGCCATGCGCTGGTTCCTGATGGCCTCGCCGATCCTGCGCGGCGGCAACCTGATCGTCACCGAGGAGGGCATCCGCGAGGGTGTGCGCCAGGTGCAGCTGCCGCTGTGGAACGCATGGCACTTCTTCAGCCTGTACGCGAACACGGCCACCGCCGGGGGCACCCGCCCGGAGGGCTACCGTGCCCGGCTGAAGCACTCCGCCTCGGACCCGCTGGACCAGTACATCCTGGCGACCACCGGCACCATGCTGCGCGAGGTGAAGGCCGCTCTGGACGCCTACGAGGTCTCGGACGCCTGCGACGCCCTGCGCACCTACATGGACACCCTGACCAACTGGTACATCCGCCGCTCCCGGCAGCGCTTCTTCGCCGAGGACACGGAGGCGATGGACGTGCTGTACACGGTGCTGGAGGCCTTCACCCGCGCCGCCGCCCCGCTGCTGCCGCTGGTGACGGAGGAGATCTGGCGCGGCCTGACCGGCGGCCGCTCGGTGCACCTGACCGACTACCCGGACGCGGACCTGTTCCCCCACGGTGACGAGGCCGACGCCCTGATCGCCCGCATGGACGCCGTGCGTGCCATCGCCTCGGCAGGCTCGGCGCTGCGCAAGGGCGCGAACCGCCGCGTGCGCCTGCCGCTGGCGAACCTGTCCGTGGTGGTCCCGGACGCCGCCGGTCTGGAGGGCACGTTCGCGCGCATCATCGCGGACGAGCTGAACCTCAAGGACGTGACGCTCTCCGAGCTCACCGCCGAGGCCGTGGCCGAGTACGGCATCGGCACCGAGCTGAAGCTGAACTTCCGCGAGCTGGGCAAGGCGTTCGGCCGGCAGGTCCCGCTGATCAAGAAGGCCGTGGACGTCGGCTCCTACGAGGAGACCGCCTCCGGCCTCCAGGTGAACCTCGACGACGGCCCCGTCACCCTGGCGCCGGAGCTCTACGAGCTGCGCACCGTCACCTCCGGCGCCCCGGAGGGCACCGCGGTCGGCGTGCTGTCCGGCACCTCCGGCTTCCTCGTGCTCACCACAGAGGTGTCCGAGGCGCTCGCCGCCGAGGGCACCGCCCGTGACGTCGTCCGTGCCGTCCAGTCGGCGCGCAAGAACGCCGGCCTGGACGTTGCGGACCGGGTGCGCACCGTCATCTCGGCACCGTCGGCCGTGGCCGCCGCCCTGCAGGTGCACCGCGAGCTGATCTGCCGCGAGACCCTCACCACCGACCTCGTGGTGGAGGACTCCGGTGCCGCGGACCCGCGCAGCAACGCCGCGGACGATGCCACCAGGACCGTGGCCGTCACCGTGGAGAAGGCGGACGCATGATGGACCCCGCACAGGGCCACGTGGACGCCCCGCGCGATGTCGAGGGGGTCTATCGCGACCTGCTCGCGCGTGCCCCGGAGAACAGGATGCAGCCGCGCATGGAGCCGATGCGCCGGGTGCTGGCGCTGCTGGGCGACCCCCAGCACGCCGCCCCGGTCATCCACCTGACCGGCACCAACGGCAAGACCTCCACGGCACGGATGATCGAGGCGGTGCTGCGCTCCTACGGGCTGCGCACCGGCCGGTACACGTCGCCGCACCTGGAACGGGTCACCGAGCGCATCAGCATCGACGGCGAGCCGGTGCAGGACGAGGCCTTCGTCCGCATCTGGGCGGAGATCCTGCCGATGGTGGAGCTCGTGGACGCCGAGCTCGAGGCCGCGGGTCAGCCGCCCCTGACCTACTTCGAAGCCGTCACCACGCTCGCCTTCGCGGTGTTCGCGGACGAGCCGGTGGAGGTCGTCGTCCTGGAGGTCGGCCTCGGAGGCATCACGGACGCCACCAACGTGGCGGATGCGAAGGTCGCCGTGGTCACCCCCATCAGCCTGGACCACACGGACCTGCTCGGGGAGACGGAGGCGGAGATCGCCGAGGAGAAGGCCGGGATCATCAAGCCCGGCGGGTTCCTCGTCTCGTCCGCCCAGGACCGGGACGCGGCCCAGGTGCTGCTCGAGGCAGCGCAGGCCGCGGGCGTGCCCTACCGTTTCGAGGGCGTCGAGTTCGGTGTGACCTCCCGTGCCCTGGCCGTCGGGGGTCAGCAGGTGTCGGTGCGCGGCATCGCCGGCGAGTACGAGGACCTCACCCTCCCGCTCTACGGCGAACACCAGGCGGAGAACCTGGCGGTCGCCGTGGCCGCGCTCGAGGCCTTCCTCGGCGGCGGCGAGAAGCCGCTCGAGGCGGAGCTGCTCCGTGAGGGCATCGCCCAGGTGACCAGTCCGGGTCGCCTCGAGGTGCTGAGGGCGGCGCCGACGATCATCGTGGACGCCGCCCACAACCCGGACGGCGTGCGCGTCTCGGCTCGGGCCATGAAGGAGTCCTTCGGGCTGACCCGTCTGTCCCTGGTGGTCGGCGTGTTGGAGGACAAGGACGCTCGTTCCATGCTCGAGACGCTGTACCGGGAGTTCGGCGACCTCGTGGAGGATGTGGCCGTCACCCAGTCCACGTCTCCGCGCGCCGTCCCGGCCGTCGACCTGGCCCAGACGGCGCTGGACGCCGGCTGGCCGGAGGAGGACCTGTTCGTCACCGAGTCCGTGCCGGACGCCCTCGAATGGGCCGTCGGCCGCGCGGAGGCCGTGGACACCTCCGCGGACGCGCTGGCCCACGGCACCGGCGGCGGCGTGCTGGCGATCGGCTCGATCACCCTCGCCGCGGACGTCCGCCACCTGCTCGGCGCCCCCGCGGCGCCCGGCCCGGTGACCGTGGCGGCCCGCGGCATCGACCCCGCCGACCTGCTCGGCGCGCTCGGCCTGGACGACGAGGACGAGGACGCCGTGGACCCCGAGGTCCTCGACGTCCTGGACGACGACACGGACGGAGGCCGCTGACATGGCGCACACCCCCGACTCCTCCGACGCCGGCTTCGGCTCCGAGGACTGGCGCCCTGCTCGCGAGACGAGGTCCCAGCAGGCCTGGCGCCCCGGCATGAAGAAGAAGCGCCGGTCCATCCAGGCGCTGTTCGCCTCCTCGGTGCTGTGCCTGGAGGCGATCGTCCTGTTCTTCCTGGGCATGACGATCTTCGGGCTGAACCGGTCCGAGGACCACGCCGTGTGGTTCATCGTCGGCTACTCGCTGCTGGCCGTCGTCGCGGTCCTCACCTGCGCGATCATCCGGAAGCCTGCCGGAATCGCCGTCGGCTGGGTCCTGCAGCTCGTGCTGGTCCTCTCGGGCTTCTGGGAGTACTCGATGTTCGTCATCGGCCCGCTGTTCGCCCTGGCCTGGTGGTATGCCGTGGTGAAGGGCCGACGGATGGACGTGGAGAACCGGGAGCGGGACCGCCTGCAGGCCGAATGGGAGGCCGAGCACGGCGCCTGAGCCGTCGGCCCTGCCGCTGTGGACCACTACGCTGGTCCGAGGAACCGAAGTCCCCCCTCGTCGAAGGAGACCCCTGTGACCCACAACCACGAAGAGACCCTGGTCCTGGTGAAGCCGGACGGAGTCGAGCGCGGCCTGACCGGCCAGATCCTCGCCCGCATCGAGGCGAAGGGCTACGTGATCACCGAGCTGAGGATGCTCACCCCCACCCGCGAGATGCTGGTGAAGCACTACGAGGAGCACGAGGGCAAGCCGTTCTTCGAGCCGCTCGTGGAGTTCATGGGCTCCGGCCCGGTGGTGGCCGCCCGTGTGGCCGGCAACCGCGTCATCGAGGGCTTCCGCTCCCTTGCCGGCGCCACCGAGCCGACCACCGCCGCCCCGGGCACCATCCGCGGCGACCTCGGCCGCGACTGGGGCGAGCAGGTCCAGAAGAACCTCGTGCACGGCTCCGACTCGACCCTCTCGGCCGAGCGCGAGCTGGGCATCTGGTTCGGCTGATCCGCCGCCGACGACCGGGCCGAGGAGGGGACTGTCGTCCCCGGCTGTACGACGACGGGCGGCTCAGAGGCCGAGGACGCCCAGCCCGAAGCGGAGGACGATCGAGGCCGCGACCGCGAGGTACAGGAGGACGACCACAGGCCAGGCGAACTCGCGCGCCCTGGACCGCAGGCCCTCGGAGGCGGGGATCAGACCGTTCTGGATGGTGGCGGAGGTCACCATGACGGCCTGGATGATGACCATGGCCCAGACGATCATGCAGTACAGGCAGAGGGTGTTGATCTGGTAGACGGCCGCGTACCACAGCCACACGGCGAAGCCGAGGCCGGCGAGGATGCCGAGGTTCATCAGCAGCCAGTACCAGCGGGCGAAGCGGGCGCCGGCGAACAGGGACACGGCCACGGTGATCAGCACGGAGAAGCCCACGATGCCGACGTAGGTGTTCGGGAAGCCGAAGGTGCCGGCCTGCCAGGACTGCATCACCTTGCCACAGGACATCCAGGGGTTGAGGTCGCAGCTGGTGCGGTGGTTCGGGTCCACCGCCAGGAGCGCGCGCTCGACGATGATGATGATCGTCGCCGCGAGCGCGACCAGCGAGGTGAACAGCAGCATCGCGGCGATGCCGCGCGGGCGGGCGAGAGTGCCACGCTCGTCCGGGGACGGGGCGGTGCCGCGCGGCGTGAGCGCGGTGGCGTCGTGGGCGACCGGTGCAGCGGCGGTGGCTGGGGCAGAACTGGTGCGGTCCATGGCAGGCAGTCTAGGCCCGGGGCGCACGAGCTCTGGCTCACGTGTCGGCGTGTGAGAGAATCATTCGCGGACGCACCGTGGCCACACCGCGGACGCGTTCCTCTGGGCGACCGGCCAGGTCGCCGCCGACGCACCGGGGTCGGCAGAGTCCGACCCGGTCCACGCAGCGCGTGGGGCATCGACTCGCCCCGCAGCGCGCGGACCTGGAACGGACACCGGCGGAACCGGCCAGGACGACCCAGTGGTTCCGGACGGGGCAGCCGAGGAGTCTTGAGACGAGCGGCCCGCCGGTTCACCACAGGACTTTGGCGTCTGCTCCGCGACGCACCCCGTGGCCCTTCGGGGCCGGCACCGGGGGCAACGCGTCGGGGCGGCAGACCTGGACGCCTCCGGCACGGTGGGTGTGGCACCGTCCGGCGGCAGGAGGAGCTGCAATGGCAGCCGAGAACACCCCCGAGACCACCACGGCGGAACCCGCCGAGACCACCGCGGAGACGGCGATCGCGCCGAAGGCAGCGGAGACCACGGCCGAGCAGGCCGCCACCGCGGACGTGGACGCTGCGGCGGGCGCGGGCACCGACGCCGCCGGTGACCCCGCCGAGGCCGAGGCCGAGCAGCCCGCCGCCGCCCAGACCATCACCTTCGACCCGTCGGACCCGTTCGCCGTGCCGGAGGACCTGATCCCGACCCTCACCGCCTCGGAGCCTCGCCGCGGCGACCGCGACGAGGAGAAGGACGAAGCGGGGCGTGACGACCACGACGACCAGGACGACGACGAGTCGCCGGAGTCCGGACGCGGCCGCCGCCGTCGCCGGGGCCGGGGCCGTGGCTCCCGCACGGACCACGGCGGGCCCGGCGCCGACGCCGACGGCGAGGACGTCGAGTCCGAGGACTCCGGCGAGGAGAACCAGGACGAGGAGCGTGAGACGGGCACCACCTCGCGCCGTCGTCGCAAGCGTCGCCGCGGATCGGTGGACATGGAGCTGGACGGAGGCGAGGAGGGAGACCCGGAGAACACGGTGACCCGTGTCCGCGCCCCGCGCCAGGCCTCCGTGAAGGCCACGGACGCCGTGCAGAGCGTCAAGGGCTCCACCCGCCTGGAGGCCAAGCGCCAGCGCCGCCGCGACTCCCGCGCCGGGGGCCGCCGCCGTCAGGTCATCACCGAGGCCGAGTTCCTTGCCCGTCGCGAGTCCGTGGACCGCAAGATGCTGGTCCGTCAGCGGGACAAGCGCATCCAGATCGCCGTGCTGGAGGACGGTGTGCTCGCCGAGCACTTCGTCTCCCACACCACGCAGGACTCGATGATCGGCAACGTGTACCTGGGCAAGGTCCAGAACGTGCTGCCGTCCATGGAGGCCGCCTTCGTGGACATCGGCCGCGGCCGCAACGCCGTGCTCTATGCCGGCGAGGTCGACTGGTCCGCCGCCGACCTGGACGGCAAGCCGAAGAAGATCGAGAACGCCCTGAAGTCCGGCGACTCGGTGCTCGTGCAGGTCACCAAGGACCCGGTGGGCCACAAGGGCGCCCGTCTGACCAGCCAGGTCTCCCTGCCCGGCCGCTACCTCGTGTACGTGCCCGGCGGCTCGATGACCGGCATCTCCCGCAAGCTCCCGGACGTGGAGCGTTCCCGCCTGAAGAAGATCCTCAAGGACCACCTGCCGCAGGACGCCGGCGTGATCGTCCGCACCGCGGCCGAGGGCACCTCGGAGCAGGAGCTGCAGAACGACATCAACCGCCTGCGCGCCCAGTGGGAGGGCATCCAGGAGAAGGCCAAGGGCACCAAGGTGCTGGCCCCGGAGCTGCTGTACGCGGAGCCGGACCTGACCATCAAGACCGTCCGCGACGTCTTCAACGAGGACTTCTCCGCGATGCTCGTGCAGGGTCAGGAGACCTGGGACAACATCGAGGCCTACGTGATGTACGTGGCCCCGCACCTGCTGGACCGTCTGCACCACTGGGTGCCGGAGGACCACGAGGGCGAGGACCTCTACACCACCCACCGCATCGACGAGCAGCTCCACAAGGCGCTCGAGCGCAAGGTGTACCTGCCCTCCGGCGGATCGCTCGTGTTCGACCGCACCGAGGCCATGACCGTGGTGGATGTGAACACCGGCAAGTTCACCGGCTCCGGCGGCAACCTCGAGGAGACCGTCACCAAGAACAACCTGGAGGCCGCTGAGGAGATCGTCCGCCAGCTGCGCCTGCGGGACATCGGCGGCATCATCGTCATCGACTTCATCGACATGGTGCTCGAGTCCAACCGGGACCTGGTGCTGCGTCGTCTGGTCGAGTGCCTCGGCCGGGACCGCACCAAGCACCAGGTGGCCGAGGTGACCTCGCTGGGCCTGGTGCAGATGACGCGCAAGCGCATGGGCACCGGCCTCGTCGAGGTGTTCTCGGAGACCTGTGAGCAGTGCGCCGGACGCGGCATCCTGATCCAGGACGAGCCTGTGGACCGCCACCGCTCCCACAACTCCCACGGCGAGCCGCGCGGCGAGGGCGACGGCCGTCGTCGCCGGAAGAGGCGAGGCGGCAGCGGCGGACAGCAGCACGACGGCGACGCCGCTCAGAAGGACACCGCAGGTTCCGCCGATGCCGAGGTCTCCGAGGAGGAGAAGCAGCGTCAGGAGCGGGCCGCCGCCGCGCGGGCCGCGCTCCAGTCCATCGCCAAGGCCTCCGGCAAGTCCGTCGACGACGGCACCGCCTCCGCAGCGGAGGACACCGCCGCCTCGACCGAGCCCGCCACCGCGTCGGCCGGTTCTGACGGACCGGATGCTTCCGACGGACAGGACGGTTCCGGACGGGAGCAGTCCTCCGGCCGTTCGCGCCGCAAGCGGCGCGGCAAACGCCGCCGCGGCCGCGGCGGCGAGGGCCGTGGCGGTGAGGGCCGCAGCGAGGGCCGGGACCAGGAGCAGGACGACTCCGAGTCCGACGGCCGCGATTGCGCGGACACCGGCCGCCAGGACGCGGAGCGCAAGGACGCCGAACCGAAGGCCGAGGGCCGCGACGATGCCGTGCAGCAGCGCGCCGGGCAGGGCGAGGCCGCCCAGGCCGGTCCGACGGACGACGCCGTGATCACCTTCGACGGCGAGCCGGTCTCCGTGCCGCGCCGTCGCGGCGGGCGCCGTGCCGCGACGGAGGAGGGCGCCAAGGACCTCTCCGCCCTCGAGGACGCCCTCGAACAGAAGTCGGCCTCGCGCCGCCGTTCCGAGCCGAATGAGACGAAGTCCACATCCGCCGACGCCCGGGATGCGGCCGACGACCGGTCCGCGGCGGACGGCCGGGAGCAGCCGGCGCCGCGTCGTCGTTCCCGCCGGGCCGTCTCGTCCGGCTCTGCCGGCTCCTCGGTGAGCACCGTCGAGGACCAGAAGGCCTCCGGCGGCGCCACCTTCACCGCCACCGCCGGCGCCCCGGCGAAGAAGGAGGAGGCCACCTCCGCCCCGGTGATGCTGGGCGTGGGCGTCAAGGCGGAGGACATCGTCCGCCACCGCTGAGCCGGTGTCCGCTCCGGTCGCCACGCCGCCGGAGCGGACATTTGTCCGGTGAACCGTGACCGCGTATGATGGTCACTCGGTGTTCACCGCCAGCTGGCTCCCGCATGCCCGTCGCACACGGCGGCGAGGTTCGGAATTTCGGAGCCGCACGTGCGGTCGAGAAGCAGGCGTGGACACAGTCAATCCGAAACGTCGAGAGAAGTGAGTCCCAAGTGGTGTACGCGATTGTCCGCGCTGGCGGCCGCCAGGAGAAGGTTGCCGTCGGCGACCTCGTTACCCTTGACCGCGTTGCCGCTGAGACCGGTGGCTCCGTCGAGCTGCCCGCTCTGATGCTGGTGGACGGGGACAAGGTCAAGGCAGGCACCGACGCCGCCGGTGTGAAGGTGACCGCCGAGGTCGTCTCCCACTCCCGTGGCAAGAAGGTCGTCATCCAGAAGTACAAGAACAAGACCGGCTACAAGAAGCGCCAGGGTCACCGCTCTGAGCTGTCCACGGTCAAGATCACCGAGATCGCCTGAGGCCTGCCCCGCGCAGGACCGGCACCTCGATAGCATCCGAGAGGATAGGTAACAGCAATGGCACAGAAGAAGGCCGGCAGTTCCTCGAAGAACGGCCGTGACTCCAACCCGCAGTACCTGGGCGTGAAGCGCTTCGGCGGCCAGGTCGTCTCGGCCGGCGAGATCCTCGTCCGCCAGCGGGGCACGAAGTTCCACCCGGGCCACAACGTGGGCCGCGGCAAGGACGACACCCTGTTCGCCCTGTCCGCCGGCTCGGTGGCCTACGGCCAGCGCCGCGGCCGCAAGGTCGTGGACATCGTCCCGGCCGCCGAGTGACCCTCGGCTGAACAGACTCCGTCGGCCCGCAGATCGGTGAGATGACACCGGCCCGCAGCCGCACAGACGCCCCGGCGGGGGCGGGTCGCTGACACCACTCACGACCCGCCTCCGCCGTCGGCGTACCCGGGCCCTTCGGGCCCCACGGACGGCCACGGCCGACTCCGTACCCGCAGCGCGGTCTCCGCGCACCGCCCCTGACCCGAGGAGGGACGTCCGACATGGCAGCCTTCGTGGACCGCGTGGTCCTGCACCTCACGGCCGGCAACGGCGGCCACGGCTGCGTCTCCGTGCGGCGCGAGAAGTTCAAGCCCCTCGGCGGCCCAGACGGCGGCGACGGCGGCAACGGCGGCGACATCACGCTCGTCGTGGACTCGCAGACCACCACCCTGCTCGGATACCACCAGGCGCCGCACCGCTCCGCCGAGAACGGCGGCCCCGGCATGGGCGACAACCGCTCCGGCAAGCATGGACAGGACCTGATCCTGCCGGTGCCGGACGGCACCGTGGTGAAGGACACAGACGGCAACATCCTCGCGGATCTGGTGGGGGAGGGCGCCACCTTCACGGCCGCCGCCGGCGGCCAGGGCGGCCTCGGCAACGCCGCGCTGGCCTCCAGGAAGCGCAAGGCACCGGGCTTCGCGCTGCTCGGCCTGCCCGGCGAGCAGCGGGACGTGGTCCTGGAGATCAAGACCGTTGCGGACATCGCCCTGGTGGGCTACCCGTCCGCCGGGAAGTCCTCGCTCATCGCTGCCCTCTCCGCGGCCCGCCCGAAGATCGCCGACTACCCGTTCACCACCCTGGTCCCGAACCTCGGCGTGGTGCAGGCCGGCGACGTCCGCTACACCGTGGCCGACGTGCCGGGCCTGATCCCCGGCGCCTCCGAGGGCAAGGGCCTCGGCCTCGAGTTCCTCCGCCACGTCGAGCGCTGCGCCGCGCTGGTGCACGTGCTGGACTGCGGCACCTTCGAGTCCGACCGTGACCCCGTCAGCGACTTCGAGGCCCTCGAAGCCGAGCTCGAGGCCTACGCGGTGGAGCCCGTCTTCGCCCAGGGTGGCGCCGGTGTGGTCCCGCTCAACGAGCGCCCCCGCCTCGTGGCCCTGAACAAGACGGACCTTCCCGACGGCGCGGACATGGCGGACCTGGTCCGTGCGCAGCTCGAGGAGCGCGGCCTGCGCGTCTTCGACATCTCCGCGCTCGCCCACCAGGGCCTGGACGCCCTCAAGTACGCGATGGCCGAACTCGTCGAGGCCGCCCGCGCCCAGGAGCCCGAGCCGGAGCACGCCGCGCCGGTCGAGGTGCCGCGCCGCCGCGCCAGGAAGGGCCAGAACCATGAGTTCGACATCCGCCGCGAGGAGCGCAACCTGCTGCCGCTGTTCCGCGTGCGCGGCCCGAAGCCCGAGCGCTGGGTCGCCCAGACCGACTTCACCAACGACGAGGCCGTCGGCTACCTCGCCGACCGGCTGCACCGCCTGGGCGTGGAGGACGGCCTGTTCAAGGCCGGCGCCAAGCCCGGCGACGCCGTCG
This sequence comes from Micrococcus lylae, assembly GCF_900163825.1. Classification (NCBI taxonomy): domain Bacteria; kingdom Bacillati; phylum Actinomycetota; class Actinomycetes; order Micrococcales; family Micrococcaceae; genus Micrococcus; species Micrococcus lylae. Next base: position 51,895 of record NZ_FUKP01000050.1, read on the forward strand.
TGATCGGTGACGACTCCACCGGTGTCCTCTTCGACTGGGAGCCCACCATCTCCACCGGTGCCGAGCTGCTCGCCGGCCCCCGCGGTTCCGACATCCGTCTGGAGGAGCGCACGCGCGCCACCCGCCAGGAGAAGCGCGAGGACCAGGACCGCCGCAAGGCCGCCCGCGCGGCCACGCGTGCCGAGATGGAGGCCGAGCGCCGCGCAGGCATCTGGACCGAGACCTACGACCGCGACGACGAGGACTGACCCCCGCCACCGCTTCCGGGCGGCCGGCGCGGGGGAGCTCCCGGTCGGCGACCCGGCCGCCGAACGACCACCGCCCCCGAGACATCGAGGAGAGTCCACCGCCCATGGCCGACCGCAAGACCGTCGTGTACCGCTACGCCACCCCCGCCACCGGAGGTGCGCCCGGAGAACCGAAGACGAACCCGGTCACCACCAGGGACACCCTCCAGGACGCACGCCGGGTGGTCATCAAGATCGGCTCCTCCTCGCTGACGACGGACCAGGGGCTGAACACCGAGGCCATCGACGCGCTCGTCGACCTGATCGCGTCCCTCCGCGAGCGCGGCACCCAGGTCGTGCTGGTCTCCTCCGGCGCGGTCGCCGCCGGCTTCCCGCAGCTCGGCCTGGCCCGCCGCCCGAAGGACACCGCGACCCAGCAGGCCGCCGCCGCGGTCGGCCAGGGCGGCCTGATGGCCTACTACTCGCAGTCCTTCGGCCGCTACGACACCACCGTGGCCCAGGTTCTGTTGACCGCGGAGGAGCTCATGCGCCGCGGCCAGTACATCAACGCCCACCGTGCGCTGGCCCGCCTGCTCACCCTGGACGTCATGCCGATCGTCAACGAGAACGACGCCGTGGCCACCCGCGAGATCCGCTTCGGCGACAACGACCGCCTGGCCGCCCTCACCGCCAACCTCGTCAAGGCCGACCTGCTCGTCCTGCTCTCCGATGTGGACGCCCTCTACACCGGCCACCCGTCGAAGCCCGACTCGCGCCGCATCGACTCGGTCGGTTCGGACGAGGACCTTGCCGGCGTCGATGTCGCCACCCCGGGTTCGGCCGGCGTCGGCACCGGAGGCATGGTCACCAAGGTGGACGCCGCCGGCATCGCCGCGACCACCGGCATCCCGACCCTTCTGACCTCCGCCCCGAAGGCGGCGGCCGCGTTCGCCGGCGAGGACGTCGGCACCTGGTTCGAGGTCGCCGGCCGGCGCCGCTCCGCGCGCGCCGCCTGGCTCGGGCTGACCGCCGAGGTCCGCGGGCGGCTGGTGCTGGACGACGGCGCCGTCCGCGCCGTCATCGAGAACGGACGATCCCTCCTGGCCGCCGGCATCACGGAGTTCAGCGGCCAGTTCACCTCCGGCGACGTCGTGGAGATCGCGGACTCCCACGGGAAGGTGCTGGCCCGCGGCATGGTCCAGTACTCCTCCTCGCAGCTGCCGCGCATGCTCGGCCGCTCCACCGAGACCCTCAAGGAGGAGCTCGGAGCCGGCTACGACGGCGTCGTCGTCCACGCCGACGACCGGGTGAAGCTCGCTCCCTCGCACTCCGCCTACCGCTGATCCGGCGGGCGGGCACGCCCGCCGGCCGGCACCGATCAAGACCGAACGCACATCCTCATCCGCAGCCATCGACGAAGGGTGACTGACATGACCGAGAACCAGAACGCAGAGAACAAGACCGTCGACGCCATCCTCGAGATCTCCCGCCGCGCCCGCGCGGCTACCCCGGAGCTCGCGACCGCAGGCCGCGCCCGCAAGGACGAGACCCTGCAGGCCATCGCGGACGCCCTGCGCGCCTCCTCGACCGTGATCCTCGAGGCCAACGGGAAGGACGTGGAGCGGGGGCGCGAGAACGGCACCTCCGAGGCCCTGCTGGACCGTCTTCGCCTGGACAAGGACCGTCTGGAGGGCCTGGCCACCGCCGTCGAGGCCCTCGCCGCCCTGCCGGACCCGGTGGGCGTCGTCGTCCGCGGTCGCATGCTCCCCAACGGCGTGCGCATGCAGCAGACCCGCGTCCCGATGGGTGTGGTCGGCGCCGTCTACGAGGCCCGTCCGAACGTCACCGTGGACATCGCCGGCATCGCGCTGAAGTCGGGCAACGCCGTGGTGCTGCGTGGCGGCTCGGCGGCAAAGGACACCAACACCACCCTCATCGCGGTGCTGCGCCAGGCGATCGAGAACCAGGGCTTCGACCCGAACCTCGTCCAGGGCATCGACGACCTCGGGCGTGAGGGCGTCACGGCCCTGATGACCACCCACGGGGCCGTGGACGTGCTCGTCCCGCGCGGCGGCCGCGACCTCATCCAGAGGGTCGTCCGCGAGTCCCGCGTCCCGGTCATCGAGACCGGCGAGGGCAACGTGCACCTGTTCATCGACGAGTCCGCCCCGGTGCAGATGGCCGTGGACATCGCCGTGAACGCGAAGACCCATCGCACCTCCGTCTGCAACGCCGCCGAGACCCTGATCCTGCACCGCGGCGCCGAGGAGGCCTCCCGTGAGGTCCTGCGGGCCCTCACCCGTCTCGGCGTGCGCCTGCACGCCGACGCCGAGGCGATGACGCTCATGCCGCAGGGATCGGACCGCGGCGACAACGCCGTGGACCCGGTCGAGGCCACGGACGAGGACTGGGCCACCGAGTACCTGGACATGGAGATGGCCGTGAAGACCGTGGGCTCCCTGGAGGAGGCGGTGGAGCACATCACGCAGTACTCCACCGGCCACACCGAGGCCATCGTGACCAACGACCTGGCCAACGCGGACCGGTTCGTGCAGGACATCGACTCCGCCGCGGTGATCGTCAATGCGTCCACCCGCTTCACGGACGGCGGCGAGCTCGGCCTCGGCGCCGAGGTGGGCATCTCGACCCAGAAGATGCATGCCCGCGGCCCCATGGGGTTGGAGGAGCTGACCACCACGAAGTGGATCCTGCGCGGCGACGGCCAGATCCGGCGCTGATTCCGGGCTAGGTGTAGGAGGGCATGACGTTGTTGACACATGCAGGGGCCAGTGAGGCCGGAGGAGCGTCTCCGCAGGAAGTATGAGGCCGATGATAGTTGTAGTGATTCACCCACACCTGCAGCGCCTCACGCCGAGCTTCTCTGAGCGGTAAGAGCGGGCGTAGAGGACCTCATCGACCATCAACCGGTTGTACCGTTCGATCTTCCCGTTATGGCGGGGAGTGTACGGGCGGATCCGGTGATGCCGACCACCCAGTGAAGTTACCTTCGTGGTGAAGTCGGCGGCCCGGTAGTTGTTCCCGTTGTCCGTGATCACCCTGTCGATCCGGATCCCGTGGGCGGCGAAGAACGCGCGGGCCCGGCAGAAGAACCCGATCGTGGTCACCGCTTTCTCGTCCTCCAGTGCCTCGGTGTAGGCCAGGCGGGTGAACCCGTCGATCGCCGAGTGCAGGTACGTGTACCCGACTCGCCGGCCTGCACCACGCTTGGAAGCACGG